>JAEYOT010000114.1 GCA_023411445.1 Pseudomonadota bacterium | reverse complement strand
GGACAACGTGGGTGTCGCGGTGCTCGGCGACGCCACCGGCGTGAAAGAGGGCGACGTCGTCAAGCGCACGGGCCGCATCGCGGACGTGCCGGTGGGCGACGCGGTGATTGGCCGCATCGTCAACGCGCTGGGGCAGCCGATCGACGGCAAGGGCGCGATCGAGACGCCCAGCCGCCGCCGCATCGAGGTGAAGGCGCCGGGCATCATCGGCCGTCAGCCGGTGAAGGAGCCGATGCAGACCGGCATCAAGGCCATCGACGCCATGATCCCGATCGGCCGCGGTCAGCGCGAGCTCATCATCGGCGACCGCCAGACCGGCAAGACGACGATCGCGGTCGACACGATCATCAACCAGAAGGGCTCCGGCGTCGTCTGCGTGTACGTCGCCATCGGCCAGAAAGCGTCGACCGTCGCCCAGGTGGTCGAGAAGCTGAAGCAGCACGGCGCGATGGACTACACGATCGTCGTCGTCGCCACCGCTACCGAGTCGGCGCCGCTGCAGTTCTTGGCGCCGTACGCCGGCGTGGCCATCGGCGAGTACTTCCGCGACACGGGCCGCCACGCCCTCTGCATCTACGACGATTTGTCCAAGCAAGCCGTCGCCTACCGCCAGATGTCGCTGTTGCTCCGCCGCCCGCCGGGCCGCGAGGCGTACCCGGGCGACGTGTTCTACGTCCACTCGCGCCTGCTGGAGCGCGCCGCCAAGATGGGCGACCGCTACTTCGTGGTGAAGAAGGGCGCCGAGGTGCCGGCCGGAAACCTCGCGTTCCGCGGCGTGGATGGCAAGCTGCACGTCGGTGAAGAGGCCAAGCACCAAGCGGAGGAGTCGCTCAAGGCTCAGCCGAACGCGGCCGAGCTCGAGGTGAAGAAGGATCCGCACTCGGGCGGCTCGCTGACGGCGCTGCCGATCATCGAGACGCAGGCCGGCGACGTGTCCGCCTACATCCCGACCAACGTGATCTCGATCACGGACGGGCAGATCTTCCTCGAGAGCGATCTGTTCTACTCGGGCGTTCGTCCCGCCATCAACGTCGGTATCTCCGTGAGCCGCGTCGGTGGCTCTGCCCAGATCAAGGCGATGAAGAAGGTGGCCGGCACGCTGCGCCTGGATTTGGCGCAGTTCCGCGAGATGGCGGCCTTCGCGCAGTTCGCGAGCGATCTGGACGCCGCGACGCGCGCCCAGCTGGAGCGCGGCAAGCGCCTGGTGGAGCTGCTCAAGCAGGGCCAGTACGTGCCGCTGCCGGTCGAGAAGCAGGTCGTGATCGTGTACGCGGGCACGGCGGGCTACACCGACAAGCTGCCGGTCGAGTCCCTCAAGCAGTACGAGCAGGACCTCTACCGCTACATCGACGAGAAGCACCCGGACCTCTGGACCGAGATCAAGGCGAAGCGCGAGATCACCGACGACATCAAGAAGACGCTGGACAAGGCGCTGAAGTCGTTCGGCAAGAAGTTCGTGGCTTCCGAGGAAGAGTGAGCCTTTGGCGAACCTCAAGCAGATCCGCAAGCGCATCTCGAGCGTGAAGAGCACGCAGAAGATCACCCGCGCCATGAAGATGGTCGCGGGTGCTCGTCTGACTCGCGCTCAGCAACGCATCGTGGCGCTGCGCCCCTATGCGGTGCAGACCGCCAAGGTGCTAGCCGAGGTCACCGCCGTCGGTGAGGCGGAGGCAGAGGAGTCGGGCAGCGAGTCCGATCACCCGCTGCTCGCGCGCCGTCCGGTGCAGAGCGTGCTGCTCTTGGTCATCACCAGCGATCGTGGCCAGTGCGGCGCGTTCAACACCAACATCCTGCGTGCCGCGGAGCGCGAGCGTCGCGAGCGCGAAGCGCAGGGGCAGCAGGTGCACCTCGCGGTCATCGGCCGTAAGGGCCGCGACTTCTACCAGCGCCGCAAGGTGCCGCTGTTCCACGTGTTCGACGGCATCTGGGAGAAGCTGGGCCCGGACACCGCGCGCGTCGTGGCGCGCAAGGTGCTGAAGCCCTTCTTGGCGGCCGAGGTGGACTCCATCCAGCTCGTCTACAACGAGTTCAAGAGCGCCATGACCCAGCGGGTCGTGGTGGAGCCGCTGTTCCCGCTCGCTCCGGCCAAGCCGGCGGAGAGCAAGGGCGAAGAGGCGGCCCCGCTCGTGAACAAGGACGAGTTCTTGTTCGAGCCGAACAAGGAGGCGCTGCTCGAGCGCTTGGTCCCCATGTACGTGGAGATCTCGCTCTTGCGTGCCCTGTACGAGTCGATGGCCTCGGAGCTCGGCGCGCGCATGACCGCGATGGATTCGGCGACCAAGAACGCCGCCGAGGTGATAGGTCAGCTCACGCTGGTGTACAACCGCGCCCGTCAGGCCGCGATCACGACCGAGCTGATGGAGATCATCGGCGGCGCCGAAGCGCTCAAAGACTGATCGCCATGGCCAAGCGCTCCGGCAGTAGGAGCTCGCGGAGCGAGCGCAGAGCCGGGCGCCAGCGTGCGGAGCGCGCGCGCGAGCGCGGACTTCCGGAGCGGCGCTCACCAGCGCCGCGCCAGGCGTCCTTGCTGGAGCCTGAGCCAACCCGCGCACAGGACAGTGAGGAGGGCGCGCCGAGCAGCGCTGCCACCCCCGCTGGGGCGCGCGTGCCCACCCTGGTGAAGGTCCTTGGCGTGGGCGCCGTGCTGCTCGGCGGCGTGTACGCGCTCGCGGAGCTGCGCGATCGCGACGGCTCGGAGGCCGCGCCGGAGCCGGCCGCTACCGCGT
>JAEYOT010000859.1 GCA_023411445.1 Pseudomonadota bacterium | reverse complement strand
GCTTTCGGGCAGCGCCACCGGTTGCGGTACCGCCTGCGACCCCGAATCGTTCAACATCACCGTCGTCGGGCATGCGCGCGATGCGGCCCGGGTCGTAGCGAGCGGTCCGTGTCGCGTCCTCCACGTGTGCGACGCCGCGGCCTCTGATGCGACCTGTGCTTCCTTTTCGGTACGCTCGACAGGGCGCGGCAAATGCCTGCTCGATGTGACGTTTGCGGACAGCACCGACAGCGTGCATCATGAGGTAGAGTTTGGACCAACCGCTAGTTGCTGCAGCGACGGGTGTGTGAGCGATGGCACGAAGGAAATCCGAGTCCAATAGGAGAGCGAATACCTTGGAGGTGACTTCGGCGTGGCGAGCGGCGCTCCTCGCTGCGTTTCACATCGCCTGCAGCGATGACCCGACTCCATCCACGCCAGATGGTGGCGGGTCATCCGGAAGTAGCGGCACGGCTGGTACGGCTGGTACGGCTGGCGCGGCCGGAACAGCGACAGCGGGAGCACCTCCGGGGGGTGGCGCTGGCGGCTCTGCGGGCACCAGCAGCGCGGGCAGCCCTGCCGGTACTGGTGGCGCCGGGCCAGCAGATGCCGGAGCTTCAGTTCGAGCCGTTTGCGCAAGAACGAAAGAAAAGTGCGCGGCGGTCGATGTCGAAGCCTGTGTCGCCGACGCTGCATATCGGATCGATATGGCTGAGTTGTCGGGCTGCACCGATTTGTTCGTGGCGATGATGACGTGTGGTGCTCAAGCCCCGCTCGACACCATTACCTGTTTCGAAGACCGCGGCGACTTCGCCCCCGGCACCTGCCAAGCCGAGCTCGACGCCTACAACGCCTGTTGGCAGGAGTAGGCCTTCCTCGCGGACTTCAGGCATGACGTGCTTGGAAGGGCACCGAGGCTTTCGCCTTACCGGCCAGAAAATCTACGGCGCCTTCTTCCGCTCGAGCCGGTGCCGCTGGTCCTTCAACCAGGCGCGGTAAGGCGTGTCACCCAGCGGCTCGACCAGTGCTTCCAGTCCTCGAACCGCGGCCATGGCGTCGCTCGGGCGATCCTGGGCGAGGGCGCGGTCGAGGCGAAGGCGCCAGGCGGCTAGGTCCTCGGCGAGAGTACGCTGAAGCGCTTCCCGCCTTTGTTCGGCGCGGCCCTGGTCGGCAGTCGCACCGGCAACGCTGAAGCACGCCTTGGCGACGTTCAGATGTTCAAGGGCGCGGAGGCCTTCGCCTGCGTCGAAGGGGTAGCGTTCGAGCTTGGCTTGTGCGGCATGCTCGTCTTTGCGGGCTCTTACGAGCGCGGCATCGGCGGATGCTTCGGGACACGATGCGGCAGGAACCGCCATCGCGGGCGGCTCGACCGTGGTCGATGCGCTCGCGTCGGCGGCGGCGCCACCGCCTTGCCAGCCAAGCGCGACGAGCGCTACTGCCAGCGCAGCGAGGAGCAGTGGGTGAGCTTTGTGCTTTCGTTCGCCGGTGGCCAGGAGTGAAAGGCGAACGCCGCTGACGAAGATCTCGCTGCCCCACGGAACCATGGCCTCACGAAGCTGGACGCCTTCGAAGACAATCCCGCCTTCGATGTCGTCGAGCAGCCGAACCCGCGCGCCTTCGGGAAGGACTTCAAACTGGAGGTGGTGAGCTTGAAAGACCGGCGATGCCAGCCGAAGCTCGGCGGCTTCGCCTGAGCCAGCCGTGACCGAGCCCAGTGAGAGCTCGTGCTGCTCAGCGGGAGCGCCGGGGGCCTGCACTTCGAGCAAGTAGTTCATCAGAATCCGATTCCTTTCACCACGAACGGGCCCACGAGCAGCAGCAGGATGCAGCAGACGAGCACCAGCATCGGCGCCACCAAGAGCACGGCGGCGCGCGCAGCCGCCTCCTCGGCCGCGACGCTGCGCTTCATGCTGAGCATTCGGCCCTGCACCTGAATGACCTTCGCCAAGGGGTTGCCGCGCTGTTCGGCCTGCACGACGGCGTTCACGAAGTCGCGCACGGCCGGGGTCGGCACTCGCGCGGCAAACGACAGCAGCGCCTCGCGGCGGGTGTGGCCGAGCTCGAGATGCTCGAGCACGACCTGAAGCTCACGCGAGAGCGCTGAGCGGTGGCCGGCCTGGGGCGCCGCGACCAGCCGGATCGCGCCGGGAAAGTCGTGCCCCGCCCCCATGCACATCGCCACGACCTCGATGGCGTGCGGCAGGCCGCGCGTGATCTCTTTGCTGCGCACACGGATCTGCTCGCGGACCTGCATCGTAGGCAGAAGTAGGCCGAGCCCCGCGGCGCCGACGATGAGGAGCGGAGACGCCCCGAGCTGGGCGCTCAGCACCGCGCCTGCCAAGGCGAGCGCTACGGCGGACAGGAAAGACAGCGCTAGGAACTCATCTGCCGTCAAGCCCCACGGGTGATCGGCGCGGCGCAGCTCGGCTTCCTTTTCGGCGCGCAAGCGATCGAGCGGCAGGGTAGCGGCGATGCCCGCAAGGAAGCGCATGACTGGCTCGAGAGCGGCGCCCAGGCCGGCCGCTTCGAGCAGGCGCCGGCGTTCGGCGCCGCGGTGACCCAGCCGGGGGCTCGGAGCGACCCGCACGTCGAAAGCCAAGAGTGTCAGACCCAGCGCGGCGAGCGCGGCGAGCGTGAGCGCTGTGAAGCGCAGTGCCGACGTGGTGTCCATCACACGTCGACCTGCAAGATCTTGTGAGCCATCACCACCGCGATGAGCCACAGCGCTGCGGCCGCAGCGAGCACGAGGTGCCCTGTGAAGGTCACCAGCAGCGGCTCGAAGAAATGAGGGTCGGTGTGCTGCACGAGGACGATGAGCGGCAGAGGAACCACGCCGATCACGAACGCCTGTGCCTTGCCCTCGGCTGTTTTGGTGCGAACGACGCCCTCCAGTCGCGCCAGCTCGCGGAGCGCCACGGCTGCGCTCTCCAGCATCTCGGGCAGGTTACCGCCGCTCCTGCGAGCGACCTTGAGCGCCAGCGTCGTCCCGGCGAGCGTTTTGGACGGCACGCGCTCCGCCAGGTGATCGAGCGCGCGGTCGAGGGGGGTGCCGAGCTCGTACTCCTTGACCAGCACGTCGACTTCTTCGGCCATGGGGGCCGGCACGAGCGCGATGCTCGATGCGATCGCTTCGCCCAATGAGGGACTGGCGCGCAGCGAGCCTGCAACGGCGTTGAGCCAGGGCTCGATCTGAGCCTCGACCTGAGTCGCCCGCCGAGCAAGCAGGCGCTGCAGGTGCAAGGTCGGGAGTAGCAATGCGAGTGGTGCGAGCGACGCGAGGAGGGCGTTTTCTAGCGCCAGCGCCGCGGCAAGCGCGCCCGCAACGACGGCTCCT
Organism: Pseudomonadota bacterium; assembly: GCA_023411445.1. GTDB lineage: Bacteria > Myxococcota_A > Polyangia > Polyangiales > Polyangiaceae > PMG-095. The sequence continues at coordinate 592 of JAEYOT010000859.1, read as the reverse complement.
TGAGCAAGTATCAGCGCGCGCGCTGAGAGCGCAATGCGGAGAAACCGGAGCTTCTTGCCGAGCGCCGTTTCGTAGCGCGAAAAAGCCTGACGTCCCCACGACTCGCGCCCGCCGAACAGCTGCCAGCCGGCGAGAGCTACGCCCAACACCAGCAAGCCTAATGCGGCGCGGCCGAGCCACAGCGTGCTAGCCGTCATAGCGGCGCCCCCCTTTGCACCAGGCCGTGAGTCAGAAACTCGTCGAGAAACGAGGGCAAATAGCCGCTCGCCGCGAAGTTGCCCTCGACCTTCCCATCAGAACCGGTGGAGCGCACTTTGAAGGCGAATATCTCTCGCAGCTCGACCTCGCCATCGTCATCGATGCCGATCACCTCGGCGATACTGGTCACGCGCCGCGACCCGTCGGAGAAGCGGGTTTGCTGCACGAAGAGCTGCACGCTCGAGGCGATCTGTTGGCGAATCGCGCGCACCGGCAGGTCGAGCCCAGCCATCAGGCACAGCGTCTCGATGCGTGCGACTGCTTCTATGGGGCTATTGGCGTGCGTCGTCGTGAGCGAGCCGTCATGACCGGTGTTCATGGCCTGGAGCATGTC
>JAEYOT010000784.1 GCA_023411445.1 Pseudomonadota bacterium | reverse complement strand
GTGTTGTGTATAAGAGACAGGAGGGGGGCCGAGCCCAAGCTCGGCGACGCGACGGCCGTGGAAGAACTGATCGACGATGTGCGGTACGATCAGCTGCGGCACGCCGCTGCGCAGCGCGGCCGCCGTGGTACCGGCGCCGCCGTGATGCACGATGAGATCGACGCGCGGGAACAAGCTGGCGTGATCTTCGTCGCCGCAGGCAAAGACGCCAGCGGGCAGCTCGACGCCCGCTTCTTCACCGTGGGAGGAGAAGAGCACGACGCGGGCGCCATGTTGCTCGAATAGCTCGGTCGCGATGCGCACGACGCGCGCGCGATCCAAGCTCGGCATGCTGCCGAAGCCCAGGTAAACGACGGGAGACGCGGCAGACGAGCCGTCGCCGCCGCCGCGCAAGAAGCGCTCGAGCAGGTCCGACAGCGGCCGTGCGCGGTCCGCCCGGGGGACGAGGGCGGGGACGTGCACGTTGTGCCCGGGTACGTCCGGCGGCAAGTCGCCCATCACCTGATCTTGCGCCAGCATCACCTGGGCGCCGTGGATCGCGAGCCAAGACGTGCGGTGTCCGGGCAGGCCCACTTGCTTGCGGAAGCGGTTGACGGTGGCGCCGAGGGTGTTGTCGAACAAGGTGGTCAAGCCGGCCCACAGCGCACGATTGACCAGGCGCGGCATGCCGAAGACGGGCAGCACCGCCGGCGGATGCGCGGACGAGTGCATCGCGCTCAAGCTGTAGCAGCAGAACACGTGCGGCACGCCCAGCTTGTCGGCGAGCACCTTCGCCGCGAAGCTGAGACCCGCGGCGACGATGATGTCGGGTTCGTGCCGGGCGGCGAACAGGTCGTGCACCTGCTCGGCGATGTAGCCTTGCACCAGCTTGATCTGGCCGGGCAGCGCGACCACGGGGTGCCGCTCGGTCATGTCGCTGTTGCGGCGGATGAAAGGGCCGATCGGCTCGCCGACGGGCGAAAACGGGAGCTCGTACTCTGCGGCCAAGCCGCGAAAATCAGGCGGCGCCGCCACCGTGACGGCGTGGCCGCGGCGCTTGAGCTCCTGACCGAGCACGAGCTGCGGCTGGACGTCACCGCGCGAGCCGAGCGGCACGAGCAGCACTTTCAGCGGGCCTCGGCTCACGCGCGCCTCAGAGCACTTCCGCGCGCGCGGGCCGGCGATCGAACGCTGGCACTAGCGTCATGGTGGCGACGGTGTGGCGAGCGACGTCACCATCTTCCCAGTATACCGGAACTCCTTCGCCGCGTTGATACAGCGGCACGAAGTCCGCGTAATGCTTGGAGAGGGGGTTGCCCGATTGTCCGCCCAGCACGATGAAGCGCGACGCGCCCCAGTTGCCGACGTCGAACACGGAGCGCAGGTGCGCGGTCACGGTCGAGTGCCGGAGCGGCTCCCAGAACTCGAAGCCTGCTTGGTTGACGGTGGTGCCATCACCCCAGCCCGGGATGGGCCCCACGTTGAAGATCTCGTCCAGCGGCTTCTTGTCGCCGAAGCGGTGGCGCAAGGTCAGCGGACGGATCTTCCCCCAACCCCAAGCTGCTTCAGCGCGACCGAAGCGCTCGCTCAGCGTTTTGATCGCCTCCGCCAGCGCGGCCTCCAGCTCCTGCTCCCAAGAGTCCACGTAGCCTTCGGGCTTATCGCGGATCATGCGGGTGACGAAGCCAGCTCGGCGCGAGTTCCAGCACGTACCGGGGATGAGCTTCATCACGCCTTTGCCCGCGGCGTACTGGAAGCTGCGCGGCGCCTTCTTCTCGCAGATGCGGCGGTTGAGCGAGCTTGCGAACAAGCAGTACACGCTGGCGCCCCACGACTCGGCCGTGAGCCTGCCGTCCCAATAGCGCAAGATCTCGAGCGCGCGCGCGGCGTCCGGATCGCTGGGGGAAAGCGCCAACAGCGCGTCGCGCACGTCCTTGAAGGCCAAGCTCTGCACGTCCATCTGCAGCGCCTGCATGCGCTCGACGTTCCAGTCGCTGCGCTCCGCTAGCTGTTCGCTGATGCGGCGTTGGCGGAAGCCATCCAAGAAGTCGTGGCCCAAGAACACGGGCGCGTGCTCGTCGGCGACGGGCTTGTTGTTGGCGCAGCACACGAAGCCGTCTGGCGGGTTCTCGCACCAAGGCAGTTTGTCGCTCGGCACCACGCCGTCCCAGCCCAGGTCCGTGCGCCAGCCGGGCATCGGCAAGCTGCCGTACCCGCCTTTGCGGATCGGCACCTCGGTGGCCAGCACCCAGCCTACGTCTTTCGCGTCAGCGTAAATCAGGCTGTAGCAACAGCCGGTGGACTTGGCGCACGCTTCGCGAAACTCGCCGAAGCTCTTCACCTTGTGAAAGCCGAGCAAGGCGCGGGTCGGGCGGCGCTCCAGCCACGTCGCAGAAAGCGAGAGCGCGTTGGCTTTGCCAGGCGCGGGCACGGGATCGAAGATGCTGGCGGCGGCGTCGCCGGCGCGCGCCACGATGGTGCCGCGCGGCGTGCGGATCACGCGGAGCGGCACGTCTGCTTGGCCCTTCACGCGGATCATTTCCACGTGCTCCAGGCAGCTCACGAAGCTGTCGCCTTGACGCACGCTCTTGCCGTCGGCGCTCAGCTCCTCCAAGAACAGATCGGCGTTGTCCAGCTGCGCGCTGGTTGAGCCCCAACACGCGGTGCCGTTGTGGCCGGTGATGAAGGCGGGGATGCCGGAGATGCTGATGCCGGCCACCGCGAACGTCGGGCACTTCACGCGCGCCAGGTAGCCGAGGTTGGGCAAGGCGGCGGGCAGGTGCGGATCGTTGGCGAGCAGCGGGCGGCCGGTGGCGCTCTTTTCGGCGCGCACGGCCCACGCATTGGAGCCGCCGGTGGCGCCGACGAATTCGCGCAGCGCCTGCAAGTCACGCGAAACGAACGGCGCGCTGGCGGCGCCGGCGGGCTTGCCGGGCGGGGAGGTGAGCGGCAGATCCTCGCGCCACGTGGGATCCAGCGCGGCGACCGCCTCTGCGCCGTCTTGAGTCATGATGATCAAGCGCGCCAGCTCCACGTCCCAGTTGGACGGCAGGAAGCAGCACATGAGCAGCCCGAACGCGATCACGTCGGCGGGCTCCCAGATGCTCGGCGCGCAGCGCAAGAGCGCGTGCTCGTGGGAACGCGGCAAGCTGGGGCAGGTGAGCGCTGCGTTGACGCCGGCGCAGTAGGCCGCGAGCTGATCGCGCACGTCCGCGTCGAGCGTGGGCAGTTGCTGTTCGGCTGCGCGGTGCATGCCCAGCAGGCGCACGGCGCGATCGATCGGTAGGCCCGCCGGACCGAGCACCTCCGACAGCGTGCCGCGCGCGAGCCGCGCCGTGATCTCGAGCTGACCGCCGCGATCTTGCCCGTGACAGAAGCCGAGGCCAAACCACGCGTCCGCTTCGTTGTCCGCGTCCACGTAGGCCACACCGTGCTGGTCGCGCCGCACCCGCACCGCCCGCCGGCAGCCGACCTCGTGTCGCCCGTCGTAGCTCGTGATGCGTCGGCCCAACATCCCCGCAAACGCCAGGGTCGCTAAATTCACGGCAGGTCAGATAGTACGGTCCGCGCCGGCACCGCAAGCGGCGCGAGCCGCGCCCATTTTCGAAGACGTTTCAAGCCACCGCTCGGCGAGCTCCGCAGCGCTACGGATCCGGAAACGCCGTGCTCGCAGGTGACGGCGTCGCCGGTATCGAGCCGGATGACGGAGCTGGGGCGGGCGCGTCGCCAGGCGTCGGCGGGGTCGCGGAGTCCGGCGGCTGTG
>JAEYOT010000714.1 GCA_023411445.1 Pseudomonadota bacterium | reverse complement strand
CTCGCCGACGTGAGGCTGCTCCACGCGGAGCGCGCGGCCGACGTCGTCAATTTCAAGCTGACGAAGAGCGGCGTGACGCAAACGCTCGCCATGATCGACGAGTGCCGCCGGCTCGGGCTCGGCTTGATGATGGGCGGCATGGTCGAAACGCGCCTGGCGATGACGTTCTCGGCCTGCATCGCCGGCGGCGTGGGCGGCTTCCTGGAGCTGGACCTGGACACGCCGCTGTTCATGAAAGACGACCGGCTCGAGGGCGGCTTCGCGCAGCGCGGCCCGGAGCTCGAGCTCAGCGGCATCCGTGCCGGCCATGGCGTGAGCCGACGCGGAGCTGCACCCGCCTAACGCTTCGCGTCGCGCTGCGTCGCCTGCCGCCTGGCCGAATCAGCCTACACGGGCGCCTCGCGCTCGTTGCCGGCCGTTTTGAGCGGCCGTTGCAGGCCACGGGCCGGGCATTTGACAGCTGCCCGCCCTGAGTGGACATTGAAGATTGGTGGCGCGCTCGAGAAAATCGCGCCTTTAGCACCTTTGACCGCCAGCCCCCTCGTGGATCCTCGCCAGTTGCTCCTGCCGCTCCCCGGCGGCGGCCCCATTGCCAGCAGCGGTCGTGGCATCGCCCGCGCCGAACGCGTGTTCGTCAACCGGGACCTCAAGCTGTCCAGCGTGGACTGGGTGGGGTTCGACATGGACTACACGCTCGCCATCTACCGCCAGGAGGAGATGGACGCGCTCAGCGTGGAGCTGATGATCGACCGCATGATCAAGCGCGGTTACCCCGCGTACTTGAAGAAGCTGCGTTACGACACGCGCTTCCCGATCCGCGGCCTGCTCGTCGACAAGCGCTACGGTCACATCCTGAAGATGGATCGCTACAAGGTGGTCCACCGCGGGTACCACGGCATGCGCCGCCTCTCGCGCGAAGAGATCGCCGAGCTTTACCACCACAAGAAGATCCGGCCGCACACCTCGCGCTACCACTGGATCGACACCCTGTTCGCGCTGTCCGAGGTCACGTCCTACGCCGCCGTGGTCGAAGAGTTGGAGCGGCGCGGGGAGAAGGTGGACTTCGACAAGCTGTTTCAGGACGTGCGCGCGTCGATCGACGAGGCGCACGCCGACGGCGCCGTCTACCGCGCGGTCACGGCGGACCTACCGCGCTACATCGATCGCGATCCGGAGCTCGCGCGCGCGCTGCACAAGCTACGCTCGGCCGGCAAGCGGCTGTTCGTGCTGACCAACTCGCCGTTCAGCTACACGGACACCATGATGACGCACCTGCTCGGCGGCGCCTTGCCCGAGTACCCGAGCTGGCGGCACTACTTCGAGATCGTGATCTGCTCGGCGCAGAAGCCGCGCTGGTTCCAGGAGGGTCGGCCGCTGATGGAACGCGACGGCGACGTGCTGCGCAGCGTGCGCGGCTCGCTCGAGCGCGGCAAGGTGTACGAAGGCGGGAATTTGGCCGAGTTCGAGCGCCTGGTCGGCATCACGGGCTCCAACGTGCTCTACATCGGCGATCACATCTACGGCGACATCCTGCGCTCCAAGAAGGAGTCGTCGTGGCAAACGGCGATGATCATCCAGGAGCTGGACCAGGAGATCTCGGCGCACGAAGCCTGTCACGAAGATCTCAGCCGCCAGCGCGTGCTGGAGGAAGCGCGCGATCGCTTCGAGGATGAGCTGCGCTACCTGCAGCAGCACTACAAGGAGCTGGCCAAGGCCGCCCCAGCGCCCGGCAGCAGCGAGGACGCCGAGCGGCTACGCGTGAAGCGCGCGCTGGAGCGAGTGCGGGCCGAGCTGCGCAGCATCGCCAGCGAGCACGACTTGCTGTCCGAGCGCATCTCGCAGCGCTTTCATCCTTACTGGGGCTCCCTGCTCAAGGAGCAAAGCGAGATGAGCAGCATCGGTCTGCAGGTGGACTTGTACGCGGACGTGTACACCCGCCGCGTCTCCTGCCTCCGCCACTACTCGCCGCAGCAGTACTTCCGCTCACCCTACGACTTGATGCCGCACGAGCTGTAGGGCCGGGTCGCCCCCGCGCCCCGGGCCGTACTTTGTGGGGGCGCCATCACCACCCTACCTCCGAAAGTGCGACGCGCGAGGTCGCCACGCACTTTCGAGCAAAAATGGCCCACGCATCCTTGCCGAGCGTCGCCCGTTTGGCTAATCAGCCCGAAAGTAACCGCGGAGAGGAAGGGGTTTCGGGAATGTGCTAGCACCGCGGCGGCTTTTCATTGTCGCTTTCGGGCCTTAGGTGTCCGGGCGACCGACCCCGACCCAAAGAGACCAGGAAAACAATCGCCCATGAATCTCGTTGAGTGGCTTCAGCACCTGATGACGAACTTCGGCGCGGAGTGGGTGATGTGGCTGATGATCGGCCTCAGCGTCGCCTCCGTGACCATCATGCTGGAGCGGGGCTGGTTCTACTACTCCATCCGCGACGACATCCCCGCGCTAGCGCAGACCCTGCGCGACCGCCTCCGCGACAACGACACCGAGGGCGCGCTCGGGCTGCTCGAGAAATCGCCCAGCGCGGAAGCTGCGGTGGTCGTGGCGGGTCTGCGCGAGGCCGATCGCGGCCCGACCGCGGCGGACAAGGCCATGCGCGGCGCCGCTGCTCTGCAGAAGATGAAGCTCGAGCGCCGCTTGGCGTTCCTCGGTACGCTCGGCAACAACGCGCCCTTCATCGGTCTGTTCGGTACCGTGATCGGCGTCGTGGAGGCCTTCGAGCAGCTGGGCAAGCAGGGCATGGACGCCGCGAAGGCCGCCAGCGCCGGCGCCCCGCAAGAAGTGATGGCCGCCATCGCTGAGGCGCTCGTCGCTACCGCCGTCGGCTTGGCCGTCGCCATCCCGGCCGTCGCCGCCTACAACTTCTACCAGCGCCACACGCGCGCCGTGCTGGGCAACACCGACGCGCTCAGCAACGTGCTCTTGGCCCACCTCTCCGCGGACCCGCCCAGCGGCGGGAAGAAGGCGCAACGCAAGAGCGAGGACGACTGAGCCATGGCCGGCAGCGCTGGTGACGACGACGACGGCATGATCGCGGGCATCAACGTCACTCCGTTGGTGGACGTGACGCTCGTGCTGCTCATCATCTTCATGGTGACCGCGCGCATCATCGTGTCTCAAGGCATGCCCATGGATCTGCCGAAGAGCGCCAGCGGCGAGGCGCTGCAGACCGTCTTCGCGGTGGAGCTCACCGCGGACGGCAAGACGCGGGTGGACTCCGAGGCGGTGCCCAACGATGAAGCGCTGACGCCGCTCGCCAAGCAGGCGAAAGCGAAGAACAAGGACTTGCGCGCGGTAATCCGCGCTGACAAGAAAGTCGAGCACGGCCGCGTGATCCACGTCTTGGATCTGCTGCGGCGCTCCGGCATTGCCAAGATCGCCTTCGCGGTCACGCCCAGCTCCGACGGCGCCCCCGCCCCCGCCTTGGAGAACAAGTAGCTCTTCCGTTCATGGCTCAGCAAGCAGCGCCCTCGCTCCCCGCCGACATCGATCCGCTGAACAAGGTGCTCGCCTTGGGTGAGCGCGAGGTGCGTAGCGGCGCCATCCTCGGCTTCGTGCTGGCGCTGGTCATGCACGGCGCGGCAGGCGCGCAAGCCGCGACCAACCTGTACGAGATGCAGAGCTTCGCCAGAGCGGTGAAGGGCTACGTAAAGAGCAGCCTCCAGCTGCAGATCGAGATCGACGAGGCCCCGCCGCCTCCGCCTCCCGCAGCCGAGCCGCCGCCCCCGGAGCC
>JAEYOT010000253.1 GCA_023411445.1 Pseudomonadota bacterium | reverse complement strand
AGGCACACGTAAGTGTTCTCGTGGATCAGCCCCGCGTTGAATGCCGCGTCGAGTTGATCGAGCGTGAACAGCCGCACGTCGCCCGCGTCGACCTGCGTGTAGTAGCGATCCTCGGTGTCGTCTTGTTCAACGGCGTAGGACATGTAGGCATCACGTTAGCGTGCGATGCGCGTGATCGCCAATGCTCTCAACGGGCAATCTGCCTTAGAAAACGGCTAGATGCGCAGTCTTACGGTACTCTTCCAGAGTGGCGGGATTCTTCGCAGCACTCGAGTGCTCCGGTCTCGCCCTCCGTCTCGCTGCCGCGCTCGGCGTCAGCCAGCGTCAGAGCGAAGCGCAGGAAGTCCGCGTCAGAGCCCACGCGCTGTCCGAGTCGGCGGCGGTGCCACGCCAAGCGATTCCACCGCGCGCCCCGCGCGCGGTGCTGCTCCAGCTCGCGCGTGCGCGCGGCTTCCGTGCGCTCGATGGCAGCGAGGTCCTGAGTGCCGTCGCTCGCGAAGGCGCAGCCCTCGAGCGCCAGCAAGCTCAAGCGGCGCTTTCCGTCTGCCTCCAGCGTGAAGTCGAACGGGTACGCGCGGCAATCGAGCGGGCGCGCGGCGTAGACCTGGCAGCGGTTGTCGCGCGCGAGGTGCACACAGGCGCCCTCGCGCTGCGCCAGCACCATCAGGCGCTTGCCGATCGAGAGCTCCACGAAGCTCTGCGGCTCACCCGTCATGTCTACCTCGCTGGGCGAGAGCCATTGCACGAGCTCGTGCGCCGGAGTGAGGGTGTGGCGCGCAAGCCGTGACAGGTCCAGCACGGTCAGCGCCACGCGCAGGCGGCGGCAGCATTCGCCGCACTCCGTGCAGCGAAACGTGAGCGCGGCGCTCACGTGGTGGCGCCGAGGCTGTCGTTGTCGGCGGGGGCGAGCGCTTGGCGGATGGCTGCGGTGAGCACGCTCACGGCCTGCGCGCCCGAGACCGCCAGCCTGCCGCCGAAGATGAAGAACGGCACGCCGCGGATGCCGCCGGCGGCTGCCGCCTGCGCTTCTTCCGCGGTGAGGGCCAGCTCTTGCGGCGATGTCGTCAGCTCGAGCACTTCATCGCGCGTGAAGCCGTGCTGGCTGCCCAGCTCCGCCAGCACGCTCTCGTCCGAGATGTCGCGTGCTTGCTGGAAGTACGCGCTGAAGAGCGCCATGAGCAGCTGCGGCTGCGTGCCCTTGGCGTGGGCGTGGCGCAGCAGCGTGTGCGCGGCTGCCGTTGGGTACATCATCGGCTGCAGCGAAAGATCGAGCTCCAGCCCGGAGTCACGCGCCGCGGTCTCCGCGCGAGCCCACAGCTGCTTGGGCTCCACCCCGTACTTGCGGCGCAGCTTGTCCGGCACAGAGATGCCAGCCTTGGGCACCGTGGGGTCTAGGTAGAACGGGTGATAGCAGACCTCCGCCGCGACCTCTCCCTCGAGCGCCTTCAAGGCTTGCTCGAGCCGGGCTGCTCCGATGAAGCACCAGGGGCAAACCACGTCGGAGAACACGTCGATGCAGAGGCTCTGAGTCATGTCGTGGCTTACCCCAGGTTATGGGGCCGGCCCCTGGCCGAACGCAACCCACTCCCGCTTCGCCCTGGATTTGTGGCTCAGCCCGAGTCGAAATGGATACGGTAGACGAGGTGCGCCGCGCCGCGTTGCGGCTCCGGAAAGCGCAGTGCGTAAAAGCCTTCTGCCACGCAGTCGATCACCTGCCGATCGGTCAGGTCCGACCCGCGATCTTCCACGGTCGTGACCGACCCCGTTTCATCTACGACGAAGCGCAGCCGCACCGCACCATCCAGGCTGGAGTTGCGCTGCACGCCGTCACGGTAGCAGCGCGCGAACAGCGGGTAGCCGGACTCCACCACGTTGTCGACCGCGCTCAGATCCAGCGTGCCAGGGGAGCCTTTCTCCAGTTGCACGCCCTGGTCGGCGGCCTCCGCGCGGTCGCGATCGCGGCGCGTGAGCTTCTTCTTGCGCCCGCGCCGATCCTTGGGCGGATCGACGAGGCGGAACACGAACGTCCAGCGCGCCCGCGCGGGCTCCGCTCGGGGATCGAAGCGTAGCTCCGAGACCTTCTCCCCCAGGCACTGCTCGATGCGGGCGTCGCTCAAGGTGGAGTGCTCGCGCTTGATACGTTCCACGCGGCCCTCGCCGTTTACCAACCACGAGAGTGAGAGAGTGCCGCGCGCGCTGGGGTTGGCGAAGAAGCAGCGACGAAGGTCGGTCTCGTTGCCGCGCAGCTTGATCACGACCTCAGCCGGGCTCAGCTCCTCGCGCGGAGTCGGCGCGCGCTGCTTGCGCGACGGCTCGCTCCGGGGCCCTGCTACGTCGTCTGCGGACTTGGCCGGCGGGGACCCGCCGCAAGCGAGCAAGGTCCAGCAGCAGAACGACACCAAAATGCCGAGCGAACGCGAGGCAGCCATCCTTGATGGGGCCGAAGCATGGCCCATCCTGCGCCGCTAGCACTGGCCAAAGCGTTCGAAAGGGCCTTTACTTTCTGGCTGGCTCCGGCCGCGTGGCAACATTTCGCTCCGGCTACAGGCCGTAGTCGCTGGCCATCTCCGCGTAGGTATCGAGCAGGGCGTTGGCGTCGTAGCGCTGCCCGTTGCGATCGAACACGGCTTCCATCCAGCGCGTGGGCTCCCAGATGAACGTGCCGAGGCCACGCCCGTTGGGTAAGGAGCGCATCAGGTCGTTCACGCGACGCTTCTCGTGCGAGTACTCGGCGACCAGGAAGCTGAGGTCGGGGTAGCGCGTGATCAGGTCGTCGAAGTTGCTCTGCCACTCTTCCGGCGTGCCCTGGTGCTCCGTGTAGCAGGATTGGCCTAGCACCGTGAACGGCACCTCGTGCGCGCGCGCTGCGTCCACCCACCAGCGCGTCGTCGCGTTGTCGCCGCAGCGATCGATGTGGAGCACGACGGTGATGGCGGGGTCCACCGCGCGTACGGCGCTGGCGCCGGCCTTCAGCAGGCGCGCGAAGCGTGGCCAATTTTCGTCCGCGCTCGAGCCATCCGGGAAGAGCATGCCGGCGGTGATCTCGTTGCCGACTTGCACCAGGCTCGGCTTGACGCCCGCGTCGACCATGGCCTGCACGGTTTTGCGCGTGTAGTCGTGCAGCTCTTGCTCCAGCTGCTCGAACGGCGCTTGCGCCCAAGCGGAGGGCTTCACTTGCTTGCCCGGATCCGCCCAGTTGTCGCTGTAGTGTAGGTCCAGGAACAGGCCCATGCCGAGCGCACGAGCGCGCGCGGCAAGCTCGATCGTGTGAGCGAGATCGCACCAAGCTTCGGGCTGGCCAGCCGCGTAGCCGCCGGGCGCCGCTGGCTGCACGAAGGTGCGCATGCGGATGTAGTTGAAGCCGCGCGCTCGGAGCAGCTCGAGCAAGTCACGCTCGACGCCCGCGTCGTAGTACTTCGCGCCCGCGGCCTCGTCCTCGAGCAGCCAAGAGATGTCCGCTCCGAGCAGGTAAGTCGGCTCGGGGGCGCCACCGCTGCCGTCTTGGCCGCCGCTATCCCCAAAAACTCCCCCAAGC
>JAEYOT010000589.1 GCA_023411445.1 Pseudomonadota bacterium | reverse complement strand
TCCGCAGGGTTCTCGCTCAGGGGCGGCACGCACATCAGGCCTTGGAGCGAGAGCGCCGGCAGCGCGTCGATCGCGTCCAAGAGTCGGGGCAGGGCGGAAGGGTCGGCGCCGTGCTTCTGCTCTTCGCCGGCGATGCTCACCTCCACCAGCACCGGCAGGCGACGCTCCGAACCCAGCGCCGCCACGCGCTTGGCGAGCTCGCTCGCGAGCTCGAGCGAATCCACCGTGTGGAGCAGCTGCACCAGCGATACGATCTGCTTGGCCTTGTTGCGCTGCAGGTGACCGATCAGGTGCCAGCGGAGCTCTGGCAGGTCTCTTAGCTGCTCGGCCTTTTGCAGCAGCTCTTGCACGTAGTTTTCGCCGAAGTCGCGCTGGCCTGCGGCGTAGGCTTCGCGCACCGCCTGCGCGGGCTGCGTCTTGGAGACCGCGATCAGCCGCGCGCTGCTCGGATCGCGCCCGGCCGCGTTCGCGGCGGCGTCGATGCGCCGACGCACCTCGCGGAGCGCTTGGGCGATGTCGCTCACGGCTTCGCCCGCGCGAGCGTGATCGCGCCCTTCCGCGCCGAGAGCCCGTCGCCGGTGGCGCAGGTCAAGTCACCTTCAATCGCCTCGCCGCGCTGGCTCGCCAAGATCACGCCGCGGTAGCCGTGCGGATCCACCGGCGTGAGCGAAAGCGCGACGCGATCTTCCTCCACCTTGCCGCTCACGGTGTGCTCGCCGAGCGGCCCGCTGGCAGTGCCGCTCACGGTGCCGTCAGCGGCAGCTTCGATCGACAGCTTGCCTTCGCCGCTGGCCTTGCTGCCGTCGTCTTCCTTCCAAGCCTTCAGGCCGCCGGCCGCGGTCTCCAGCCGCGACAGCTCGGCTCGGTAGGTGCCTTGCCAGGCGCCCTCGTACCAAGGCTTGGCGGGGCCGGCCGGCGCGGCGCTGGCTGAAGCGAGCGGCGCGGCGCTGGCTGAAGCGCTGGGCGCCCCTTCCTGCTGCGACGGCCCCTTGCAAGCGACGAGCAGCAAGAGCGCCCAGACGGCGTGCTTCACGTGACCTCGTACAGCTTCTGAATGCGGACGCCGACTTGGCCGTCCACGTTGACCAGCTCTCCGCGGCCCACCTCGCGCCCGGACACGCGCAGCACCACGGGCTCGGCGATGCGCTGCGCCGTCTCGATGATGTCGCCGGGGCCGAGCTGAGCCAGCTCGCGCGCGCTCATGCTCACGGCGCCGAGCTCCACTCGGACCACCACCGGGGTGTCGAGCAGCACGTCGGTCAGCGTTTCGCCCTCGTCGCCGGTCGGTCTTTCGCGTTCCACGGTGAGCCTCGCTTCGGTTACCCCGCCTACCACAAGTCTCCCGTCGGGCCGAAGCTGCACCTCGATTCCCCGCTCGCTGGCGGGCGCCACGAGCACGCCGCGCGTCGGCCCGGCTTCGCCCAAGCCGGCCTCGGGCGGGAGCAGCAGCGCCGCCCCGACCTCGAGCGTGACGAGCTCACTCGGCTGCAGCGTGGTCGTGGCGATGACGAGCGGCACGCGCAGCACCAGCTCGCCCAGCGCGTGGAGCGACGGTTCGTCCGCGGGAGGCGCGTAGCCCACCACGTAGGCCCGGAGCCCATAGGGCCGACCGTCGAGCACCAGCGCGGCGTCCACGATGAGCGCCTCGTCGCCGATCGGGGCGGCGCCGAGCAGCGACAGCGTGAGGCCGCTCTTGCGCGCCGCTTCCACCGCCAGCGCCGAGACGAGCCCGAGCAAGGGCGCGGACAGCGGCTCGCGCGGGTCCGTGAGAGGCTCGCGTTGGCGCAGCACGCGCGACGCCAGGAATGTGGCCATAGCGGGCTCGGCCGTGAGCCCGATGGCGAGACCGCTGCCGCCCAGCCACGGCGTTTGGCTGAGCGCCGGCACGTGCCCCAGCTCCAAGCGCTTGACCACCAGCTCGGCCGATAGCTCCAAGAGATCGCTCAGAGCGTGGCCTAGCTCGGCGGCGGAGGCGCGCAGCGCGCGACCTGCCCGCACCGCCGCGCGCGTCGCCCCGCGCGAGACCGGCTCGAGCGAACCCCACGGATAGGCCGTTACCGCCATGGCGCGACGGACTCTAGCCAAGCCCAGGGCGCGTGTCCGGATTTGGAGCATAGCCTGCACTATCGTGCAGTTGTCCCCAGGAGCTAGGACAAATTGTGGATGTATTTCAGTTACTTGGAGAGATATCCACAGGCTCCCCACAGCGTTGTGGAGGCGCGCCGTCGGCCCATCGATCCCGGCGTGGGGCTCGTGATATGCGTGGGAGTCATGCGGAAGCTGATGTTCGTGCTGGCGGCGCTCACCCTCAGCAGTGCGGCGCAGGCCCAGGGCGATCAGACGGCGCCGGCGGCCGCTCCCGCGCAGCCCGCAGCGGCGGCGGGCGTGGGCGCGGACGGAGTGAGGCGCGATCCGAAGGGCATCAAGGGCATCAGTCCGCACCAAGAGCTGGTCAACCAAGGCGACCGTGCTTACTTGGCGCGCGACTTCGACGCCGCGCTCAAGCTGTACCGCGACGCGGTGCAGAGGGAGCCGCAGAACGCGCTCGGCCACTACCGCCTCGGCGTCGCGCAGCTAGCGAAGGGGGATGAGAAGGAAGCCGAAGCGGCTTGGGTGGCGGGGCTCCGCTTCGCGGGCAAGGACGGCGCCTTGAAGGCGCGGCTGCTCTTCGCGCTCGCGGACTTGCGCGAGCGGCAGCAGAACACCGACGAAGCGCTCGCTCGCTGGAAAGAGTACGCCAAGGTCGCGGAGGACTACCGCGAAGCCGTGACCTACCCGGCGACCGCGACGGAGCGCGTGGCGCGCAATGAAGCTTGGAAGACCAACCGAGCCGAGAGCGCCGAGGTGAAGGCTCGCGCGGAAAAGCGCCTGAAAGAAGCGGACGAGGCAGCGCGCAAGAGCGCCGCCGATCCGAAGAACAAGTAGCCGTCGCTGCCGTAGCACCGCTAATCTCGGCTCATGCGGCGGAGACGATGGGTGCGGGCTTTGTATCCGGTGACGACGCTGGCCGCGTGGTGCCAGGTATCGGTGGCGCACGCCGACACGATGCAGACCGTCAGCGCCGGTTACCTGCACTCGTTTCGCGCGGGGGGCGGACCCGGCTACGGCAACGGGGTTGAAGCGACCTACGTGTATTACACGAAGAATCGGCCGTTCAACGGTGGCGCGATCGGCGTGGGCGCGTTCGCGTCGGTGGGTGTCTTGTCGCTCGGGCCGCACGTGGTGCTGCCGCTCGCCCACGGCTCGGAGGGTCGGGCTCGGGACGAGCATTTTGCGTTCACGCTGGCCTTGAAGGTGCCTTGGATCATCTCGGGCGAGCCGTTCAGCTTCTCTTCCGGCAGGCCGCTGCGGGTGGGCGGGGCGATCGCTACGGCCGAGCCCAGCGCGCCCGCTGAGAGCACACCCTCCGCGCTGTGGCTGGAGCGCGCGCTGATGGAGCACGCCAGCGTGGCTGCGTTTGCGCGCTTGGTGCTAGAGCTGGCCAGCCTGGGCGCTCCGGCGGAGCTCTTAGGCGCTGCCACTGACGCGCAGCGCGACGAGGTGGAGCACGCTCGCTACTGCTTCGCGCGCGCGGGCGAGCTGGCCGGCTACGTGATCGAGCCCGCCGAGTTTCCGCTGGCGCTCGCCCCCCTCGTCTCCCGCACACTGGCGGAGCTCGCCGTCGATAGCTTGCGCGACGGCTGCCTGGGCGAAGGCTACGCCGCTGCCGTGCTGGAGCTGGCCGGCATGAGCCAGATGGCGGCCGACGAACGCCGTCACGCTGCGCTTGGCCTGCAGATCGTGCGCTGGTGCGTGGCTCGCGGCGGCGCGCCGGTGGCGGCGGCGCTCGAGGCCGCGCTAGAAACGCTGCCTGAGTGGCCCGAGCTTGCGCCGGATCTCGCGCCGGCGTTCGACCAGATCTGCGCCTTCGAACGGACGCGCAGGGCGGTGCTGGCGGAGCTCGAGCCGTTGCTCGAGCCGCTGCTCGCGACCGAGCTCACGGCAGCTTGACGCGCACGCTGTGGAACAGCGCCTCGTCCGCTTGCCGCGCGAACTCTTGAAAGCTCGGGTACTCGCTGGGCTGCACGCGGCCGGCGGGGAGATCGATCTCGCGATCCAGCACCAGCTGGTCGCCGCGCCGCACGTCGCGCACCGTGACGGTGCGCTCGCCGTTCTTCACCGTCTTGGGCGGCGCCAGTTGCTCCAGCTGCGTGCCGGGCGGCAAATCCAGCGTTAGCTTGACGCGCTGGTGCGTGGCGTCCACGAGCAAGAGCGGCGTCTGCCGCGCCGGTAGCACCGCGAGCTGGCTCAGGCGCGCGCCGAACGGGGGCGAGACCACCAGGCCGCCCGCCGCGCGATCCGCGAAGCTTTGCACGTGGCCCTGCACGTGGATGCGCAGCGGGCTATCCAGATCGTCGAAGTGATCGACGCGGTACTGGCTCAGCTGGATGCCGCGCAGCTCACGGCCGAGCAGGCGTGACTCCAGCACGTCGCGCAGCTGATCTTCGGGCAGCTGGCTGAGCGCGTTGCGTAGGCCGGTCGCGTACTTGCCGGTGAAGCTGAGCGTGAGCTGAACGTCCGCCGCGCCGGTGGGCAGCAGCTTGACGTTGCCCTCGTAGGCCATGTCGTCGATGGTGCCTTCTTTGGGCGTGCGCGTGAGCTCTGGCGAGCCGCCGGAGAGCAGGTAAGCGGGCATGCCGCGCGCCTCCGCCGGCACGTAACCGAACGGGGCGTACTTGGAGCCGAGCGTGAGCCACGTGCCGGATTTGCCGCCCACGCGCAGGAGCGGCTGCGTGAACAGCGCCTGCTCGGAGAACGGACCGGCCGGCGGCAGCGCTAGGCGATTCTGTGCGGCGGCGTAGTCCACCGGGATGTCCAGCGCGCTGCACAGCGTGATGTAAGCCCGCCACAGGTTGCCGTTCTTGCCGACCACCGCGCGGCGCCCGTCGTTCTCGTCGCCCTCTTGCACGTTGGCGACGACCCAGCGGTACAGCTTCTTTGCGCGCTCGGCGGGCTTCACGGCCGGCTCCACGATGCGCTCGGCGATGCGCACGATGCGCGGATCCTTCGGCGTGAGATCGGTGACGCCGTCGCTCAGCGCGCGCAGCGCGTTCTGCAAGTTCGCGCCCCAGCCGATCTGCACGCTGGGCAAGAACTCGCTCACCGGGGCGCCGAACGGCTCCACCGGCGCGGCCGGGCTCTGATCCACGCGCCAGCGCCGCACCACCAGCGAGCCGGACTCCGTCACTTCGGGCGCCGGCACGTTGTTCCGCGCCTCGATCTGCAGCGGGCGATCCTTCGGCGAGATGACGACGAACTCCGAGCGGGCATAAGCGATGTTCTCCTCGCGGAAGAACCAGCGCGGGCCGAAGTAGCGCATGCCGCGATCGCCATCGCCGCGCGTGCTCTCGATGCGCTCGGTCTCCACGTAGTCGCCCACCTCCAGGTGCTGCATCGTCGCGGTGGGCTTGCCCTCCACGATCTCGGGCTCGAAGATCTGGCCGTTCTTCTTGATCACGCGCAGGTGCAGCCACAGCCCGCGCCGCAGCTCCTGCTCGGCGTGCTGCGTGATCGCCTCGGCGCTCTGCACCTGGATGATCTCGTGCTCCAGCATGCGGCTGGAGCCGTCGGAGTGCACCCAGATGGCGGAGTAGTCCAGCACGCGCGCCGCGGTGCCAGGCAGCTTCACGCCGGACTTCTCGTAGGCGGCGATGATCTGCCGCGCGTCGTGGCGGTAGGGCTCGAGCTCCGTCGCGCCTTCCACGAGATCCAGCGCCTCTTCCAGGGCCTCGGTCTCCGCGCCAGCGTCCACGGCCGCCACCAGCGCCTGCACCAGCGCGTCGTTCCTGCCGGAGGCGAGGCCGGCGTCCGCCAGCGCCAAGCGCGCCTCGGCGTCGCGCGGGTTCTGCTTGATGGCGGCTTCCAGCTTGTTCCAGCTCTCGCGCTCGTTGCCCGAGCGCACCATCACGTCGTAGATGCGCTCGGCGATGTCCTTGCGCTCCGGGCGCCTGGCGCCGATGCGCTTCAGCTCGGCCAGCGCCTCGGCGTAGTCGTGGCGTGCCAGCGCGCGCGCCAGCACGATCTCGCTGTCCGGGTTCAGCTCGCGCACGCGCTGCGTGAGCTTATCGGCCAGCGCCTGATCGCCCGCCGCGTCCAGCACCGGGATCGCGACCTCGAGCGCGTCGGCGTCGTCCGCGAAGCGCCGCGCCAGCTCGCGCGCGGACTCGGCGTACGCCGCGTACCAGCCGAGCTCGTTGTACAGGCGCGTCAGCGAGGCCAAGATCGCCGGCACCTCGGGGAACTCTTTGGATAGCGCCGCGAGCACGCGCGCGCCTTCGGACAGGCCGCTCTTCTCGGCCTCCCACAAGCCGAGCGCTAGACGCGCCGACCACAAGCCCGGATCGCGCTTGGCGGCGCGCTCGTTGAGCTGTCGCACCAGGTCGCGGCGCTGGCTGCTATCGTAGATGGGATCGGCTTCGCTGAAGCGGGCGGCCGTGGCCAGCGCGACGCCAGTAGCGCGGCCCGGATCGGCCACCAGCGGCTCGATCGCGACGGAGGCGACGTCCGCGCCGGCGTCCTCGCCCGCCAGGTTGGCGATCACGAAGCGCAGCAAGTCATCCTGCGCGTCTTTCACGCCATCCTTGCTGACGTAGCGGCGCAGCTGGCTCTCTTCGCGCACGCCCGGCTTGGCCAGCGTGTAGGGCTTGGAGCCGTCGGTGTCCGTGCTGGCGCGGAGCGGCGTGCCATCGGCTGCGAGCAAGCGCACCTGTGCGCTGGGAGCCGTGAGCTGGATCAGCACGCGGTGGCGCCCGGCGCTCAGCTTGACGGTGGCGGCCACGTCCGTCCACGTGCCCCACTCGCGCACGTCGTGCTCGAGCACGCGGTGATCGTCGACCCAGATGCGCAGCGCGCGTCCCGGCCAGATCACGACCTCGGCGGGTTGGCTGAGCGTGACGAACGTCTCCGCGTAGTAGATGCCGGGCTGCGTCGGCTCGTCGCTGGCCACGTTGCAGCCAGTGCGGTCCGTCTTCAGCTGACGGGGCGCTTCACCGCGTCCCGGCTCGGCGGCGAAGCGCGCCGGCCACGGGCCGGGCGCTTCGGCCGGGAAAGAGCGCAGCAAGTCCGCGCCGGCGTTGCGGCCGAAAGGCCCCGCCAGCCGCAGGTCCGTCACGCAGCCGAGCAGCTGCCGGGCGCGGCCCTCCACGTCCTTCTCACCCTCGGCGTAGGCCTCGCTCAGGGCCCAATCGGCCAGCTCCGCGCGCGCGCGAAAGCCGAGCCGACCCGGCTCGCGCAGCGCGAGCTCGACGAACGGCTTGTGGCGCTGCCACAGCTTGGGATCGCTCGAGCGCGTGCCGATGGCTTGCTTGGCGGCGTACCAGCCGAGCAGCTCCGCGCGCGGATCGTCGCTCTCGCGCGCGGCGCGGACGGCCTGCATCATGTGCTCCGGCGCCTGCTTCAGACGGCCGTGGGAGAAGTCGTCCAGGCCGCGGCCCAGGTGCGCGACCACGTCGCCGGCCTTCCGGCGATCCAGCTCGGCGCGGGCGCGCTTGGCGCGCTCCGGATCGCCGTCGGGGGAGAGCAGCTCACCGACGAACCAAGCGCTGGGATCTTTCTCCGCGTTCTTGCGCAGCTCGGCGATGGTCGGCGCCTTGGCGTCCTGCCCCGCGCTCGGCGCGCAGCCCAGCGCCAAACACAGCGGCAGCGCGCTCAGCGAGATGAAGCGGCGAAGCGCGCTCACGGCTTCACCATGAGGCGAGGGCTGAAGGCCGAGTCGGCTTCTTCGCAGAAACGCTTCCACGCTTGATAATCCTTGGGCTCGATGCGCGAGGCCTTGACCATGAGCTTGCTCTTCACAATCACCTCACCCTTCACTTGCTCCACCGTCACCGAGTAGGAGCCGAACGGCGAGGAGCCTTCACGGCTCTGCGGCGCCGACAGCACCGTGGCGCCTGCGGGCAGCTTGATGCGGTACGTGTCGTCTAGCGTCGTGAAGGCGATCAGCTCCACCGGTAGCCGGCGCTGCGACAGCGAAGCGTAGTTGGGCGTGAGCCGGAAGCCGCTGGTCACGGGCATGCTCAAGGTGTCGCCCTCCTTGCGCGCGAAGCCCGGCGCCTGCGCGCGCACGCGGATCTTCACCGGCTCCTCGTTGTCCATGAGATCCGAGGTAACGAGGCCTTGCGGACCCTCGTTGATGGCAACACCCGGGAAATCTCCGCCGAGATCGCGCGTCATGCGCTCGCGCCGCGTGGCCTCCGCGCTGTAGGCGTTGCGCCAGGAGGCAGCGTTGTAGCCGCCCGTGGCGTAGTCGATATCCAGCTTGGCGGCGCCCTTCGGGTCCAGCTCGACGAGCAGCTCGCGCCGCACGAAATTCTTCTCCGGATCCGCGTCGGGCACGCGGGTGAGCACGGCCTTGCCTTCGCTGACGTGGAGCACCACCGCGCCCACGTCCATCTTCGGTAGCTCGAAGATGCCGGTGTGCTCGGCGGTGCCGTCCAGGTACAGGTTCAACGAGGGCACGTAGGCGATGGCGTGGTCGAACGGCGCGAAGCTGGCCAACGTGGAGCGGTAGTCGCCGCGCATGCGCGTGCGCGTGACCACCATCGTGGCAGGGATGCCGATCTCCTTCAGCAGCGTGACGATCACGGTCGCCTTGTCTTTGCAGTCACCCCAGCCGCGCGCCACCGTCTGCACGCAGCGCCGCGGCTTGTAGCCGTAGATGCCGAACTCCAGCGCCACGTAGCGCGTGTTCTCGATCACCCACTTGTAGACGGCCTTGACCTTGTCGAGCTCGGTCGTCTTCCCCTCCGTGATGCGGCGGGCGAGCTTGCGCGTCTCTTCGTCCAGATCGAACTGATCTTTGATCAGCCCCCAGTACCAGCGGCCCAGGTCGTCCCAGCTCTTGTAGGTGGAGACGTGCACTTGGCCCAGCACCTCCGGCCACGGCGGCATCGCCGGCTCGGGGTTCAAGGCGGGGATCTCTTTTGCGCTGAAGCGATAGATGCGCTGCGCGCCTGCCACGTTGCTGGTCTGCGTGAGCCCCGGGATGTTCTGGTCGAAGTAGAAGGTGCGCTCCTTCGGCGTGATCAGCACGTACTCGGCGTTGTGCACGGGCTCGCCGCCTTGCAGCGCGACGATCTCGCCGAAGTAGTTGCCGAATTCGTTGCGCGGCGTCACGTCGTCCACGCGGTAGCGCAGCTCCACCACGTCGCCCGGCTCCAGGCGCGGGAACTGCACGTAGAAGGTGCGCGCCGACGTGTACATGCTGATCGACGGATCGTCGGCGGAGCCCTCGCCGTACTCGATGGCCTCGTCGATCTTGCCGTCTGCGCGGTACACGCGCGCGCCGCGCAGCTGCACCACCTGCCGATCCGACTCATAGGCGAAGCCGTACTGCCGGCCCGCGGCCGCCGCCGGCTCGGTGAGCGGCTGAAACACGACCTGACGGAACTGGCTGGACAAGCCGTTGTCGAACACGGTCGTCACCGTCAGGTCTCGCAGCGTGCGGCGCGGCTGGCCGCCGCTCGGGGCGTAGCGCTGCTTCAAGAAGCGATCGGCGTTCCAGGCGTAGGCCTCATCCGGGCGCGGCTTGGCCGGCTCCAGGTGCTCCAGGTACTCGCGCACGTCGCGATCCTGCGGGCGAATGCGCAAGATCTCGCGCAGGCTGAGCAGCTGCTCGTCGCGCTTGCCCAGCTCGCCCTGGAGCTCCGACAGCGCGCGCAAGGGGCCCACATCCTCCGGCGCCAGCTCCAGCGAGCGGCGGTAGCTGACGACGGCGCGCTCCGGCTGCCCCAGCGAACGGTAGGCGCGCGCGGCCACGCCCAGCGCCCACTGGTTGCCGTTGTAAGACGAGAGCAGGCGCTCCACCCAGCGCTCCGCGTCGGCGCGGTTACGGCGCGCGATGCTGAGGTCGATCATCGAGGTGAGGTAGTTGCCGTCGTCGGAGCGGCGCATGGCGTAGCGCTCCTCCGCTTCGGAGGCGTCTGCCGAGCGCCCCAGCAGCCGCAGCTGGCTGGCGTACATGTTGAGCAGGTTCACCGAGGTCGGCGCGCGCCGCACGGCTTGCTCCAGCACGCCGAGCGCGGTGCGCGGTAGGCCGGCCATGTTGTAGAGCTCCACGCGCCCCGCCAACGCCAGCACATCG
>JAEYOT010000514.1 GCA_023411445.1 Pseudomonadota bacterium | reverse complement strand
GAGCTGAGCCTGGCGCTCGGCGAGGGCGACGTGGTCGCGCTGGCGCTCGCCGCGCTCGGCGCGCACGCCGGCGCCCCCTCGGATTTTTTCCTCACGACCGAGCTGCCGAACACCTTGGTGCCGAAGGCGCACAGCGTGCCGCCGCTCGAGTCGGAGTTGCTCGGCTTGTACGAGACCGCGCTGTCCGCGCTGCGCTCGTCGCTCGGCTCCGAGGTCGTGCCGGTGTTCGAGCGCATCCACCGCGTCCTTCGTCAGCATTTCGAGCACGACTGGCTGCTGCGCTGGAACTTGCTCGAGAGCCTGCAGAAGCTGCACGTAGATGCGCCGCTGGCGGAGCAGCTGCGCCGTGAGCTCGAGCTGTTGGAGGTGCACTACCAGTACCAGCAGCCGATCGCCTCGGGGCTGAGCTACCTATCGCGCGCCGTGCGCAGGGCGTCAGGAGCATGAAGGTCCTCGTCACCGGCGGGGCCGGGCGACTCGGCTCGGTGGTGTGCGCGCGGCTCGCCGAGCAGGGCTGGGACGTGTTGGCGACCGATCAGCGCTACGGCCGGCTGAGCGTGCCGCAGCGCCTCGCGGACCTGCGCGACGCCAGCGCCGTCTACCCGCTGCTCGAGGGTAGGGACGCGGTGGTGCATCTGGGGAACATCCCTTCGCTGGGCCTCGGGCACCCGCCGCAAGTCGTGCTCAGTGACAATGCCAGCATGAACGCCAACGTGTTCGAGGCCGCGGTGGAGCTCGGCGTCACGCGCTTGGTCTTCGCCAGCTCCATCCAAGCCATGCTGCGCTTCGATGAGGGCAGGGCGGCGCCGCCCCCTTACCGCTTGCCCTACCTGCCGCTGGATGGCCGCGCCCCCGCTGATCCCGGGCACAACTGCTACGCGCTCAGCAAGGAGCTGGGGGAGCGGCTCCTCCGCGTCTTGAGCGACCAACACCCGCGCTTGGCTTGCACGGCGCTCCGCTTTCCGCACCTCGCCGGCAAATGGCTCTTGGACAAGACGAAGGTGCCGCAGCGGGAGGAGGACCTCAACTTCTCCGAGGCCCTCACGTACCTGGAGCTGGCCGACGCAGCCCTGGTGGTGGAGCGGGCGCTGCAGCGGCAAGCCCCGGGCTACCACCAGTACCTCCCCGCTCAGTCCCTCACTCTCCGGGGTTACGACGTGCCGGAGCTGCTGCGGACCTTCTTCGCCCACGTCCCGCTCCGAGCCATCCCCGAGCAGTTAACCGGCCTGGTGGACCACCGCGAGCTCGAGCAGGACCTCGCACTTCGTCCCGCTCCCCCCCTGACGGTCCTGTTGACCCGGCCCTAAGAGGACCCTCGCTCCTTCGCCCGGTCGTCAGCCATTCGCGAGCTTAGACGCCGGGTGTTTTCTGACTGGACGGTCAGAATAGGAGCTGCTACCTCTTCCGAACGCTGACTGGACGGTCAGCGAAGTTTGTCCTCCTTTTCTGTTTAGTCGTACGATGCCGACTACTGACGTACTGACGGATGTGCTCGAAACGGTTCGGGTAGGCGCCGCTTGTTATGGCCGAGTCGAAGCGGCTGCACCGTGGGGTATTGACGTGGCGGCAGATGAAGAGGACGCGAAGTTTCACGTCGTGCTGTCCGGCGACTGCTGGCTCGAAGTGCTCGGGCAGGAGCCGGTGCACTTGCAGGGTGGAGATTTGGTCGCGCTCCCGCACGGGCACGCGCACATCCTGCGGGATACGCTCGAGTCGCCCGCCCGTCCGCTCAGTGAGCTCATCACGACCAGCGGCGGCAAGTGTCAGTCCTCGATCGTGACGGGGGGCGAGGGCGCCGCGGCCACCCTCGTCACCGGCTCGTTCCATTTCGAAGATCGGCGCAACAACCCGCTGCTATCAGTGCTGCCCCCGCTGATCGTGCTGCCTGGCGAGATGAGCCGCAGCGTGCACTGGCTCGAGCCGACGCTCAAGTTCATCGCCTGTGAGGCGGCGTCGGGTCGCCCGGGCGCGCAGACCGTCGTGAGTCGCTTGGCGGACGTGCTGTTCATTCAGATCGTGCGCGGCTACCTAGCGACGCTGCCTCCCGGCGCGAGCGGCTGGTTGGGCGCGCTGGGCGACGCGCAGATCGGCGCCGCCTTGGGCTTCATCCACCAGAGCCCGGAGCAAGGCTGGACGGTGCAGTCGCTAGCCGCCAAAGTGGCGATGTCGCGCTCGGCTTTCGCGTCGCGCTTCGCCCGCTTGGTGGGCGAGCCGCCGCTGGCGTACGTCACGCGCTGGCGCATGCAAAAAGCGGCAGGCCTGCTGCGGCAGAGCAGCGCCACCTTGGCGGACATCGCCGAGCGCGTTGGCTACGACTCGGAGGCCGCCTTCTCCAAGGCCTTCAAGCGCGCCGTCGGCACAGCGCCTGGCGCTTACCGCCGCGCCTCCAAGGCGACGCTGGTCGCCGCCGACGCCGCCGCAGCCTGAGCCAGCGCGCGCCGTGCGCTAGCGCGGCGGGCGACGGTACGACACCTTGGTGGTCGCTTCTTCGATGATGGCGGCGCGCGCCTTGGGATCGCTCTCCAGCTCCGGCACCAAGATCAGGCGGTGAGCGAGCACGGGGCCTGCCAGGAAGCGCAGGTCATCCGGGGTGACGAACGGGCGTCCAGCCAGCACGGCCAGCGCTTTGGCGGCGCGCAGCAGGCCCAGCGTGGCTCGCGGTGACGCCCCGAGCACCACGCGCGGGTGAGAGCGAGTGAAGCCGGTCAGACCCACCGCGTACTCGAACAAGTCATCCTCCACGTGGATGCGCGCGGCGATGCTCTGCAGCTGCAGCACGTCCGTCGGGCTCAGCACGACTCCGACCGGAGGCGGCGCGATGCCGTGCGTGCGCAGCATGGCGACCTCGTCCCGCGCGGTGGGGTAGCCCATCGCCACCCGCACCAAGAAGCGGTCGATCTGCGCCTCGGGCAGCGGGTACGTGCCCTCGAGATCTACCGGGTTTTGCGTCGCCAGCACGAAGAAGGGGTCGGGCAGCTCGAAGCGGTCCCCCTCGATCGTGACTTGCCGCTCCTGCATGGCCTCGAGCAGCGCAGACTGCGTCTTGGCCGGCGCGCGGTTGATCTCGTCGGCCAGCAGCACGTTGGCGAAGATGGGGCCGGCGCGGAGCGTGAAGGTGCCGTCGCGGGGGCTGAGCACGTACGTGCCGGTGATGTCGGCCGGCAATAGATCGGGCGTGAACTGCACGCGGCGGATCGAGCTCCCCAGCGCTAGCGCGAACGACTTTACCAGCGTCGTCTTGGCGATGCCAGGGACGCCTTCCAGCAGCACGTGGCCGCGCGAAAGGAGCGCGACCGTGAGCAGATCCACGGCGGAGGCGTCGCCGATGTAGACGCGCGACACCTGGCGCTTGAGCTCCAACAAGCGCTCGCGCGCGGCTTCGATTTCTGTGACCTGAAGGGCGTGCATCAAACGGCCCCGATACGGTCCTCGATTTCAGCCACGGCCGCCATCACCTTTTTGCGCAGGGCGTCTAGCCTGGCCGGTGGGATCAAGCGGCGCTCTCTCTTGACGATGCGCTCCTCGATCAACGAAAGCTCGGAAAACGCAGCCTCGAGGTCGCTCAGGCTCACGTCCGAGATCAGCGATCGGCGCTTGAGCTCCGCCAGCACCAGCTTGGAGCTTGGCGCGCGCCCCAGCTGTAGCCGCTCACCGAGCAAGTCCAGCGCCGCGCTGCGCAGCTCGGACAGACCCAGCGCGGAGTCGGTGCTCGGCGCCGAGAGCACCGCGATGCGACCGGGCGAGCCGCCCTGGGCGACCAGCGGCTCCGCCGCGGAGTAGCGCGGCGTCACGCGCGGGCGCGTGCGCGCGGCGTAGAGCAAAGCCCAGGCCAACACGGCGAGGCAGCCGAGCGCCGCGAGCAACAACGGTAGCGGGTCGGGCAGGCCGTTGTCGTGGACGTCCGTCAGCGTGTCCGCCAGCGCCTGCGCGATGCCGCTCAGCGTGTCCCCGCGATCGCCAAACTGCCCCTTCTGCTGGAAGCGGTTGGCCACGAAGTACAGCTTGCCCCCGCGCTCGCCCCAGCTATCCGCCTCCACCAAATAGCTGAGCAGGCCGTCGGCGAAGCGCCGGTTGCCCGGGTAACGCAGCATCAAATTGACGAACGCCGAGGGATCGCCCATGGCGAACAGCCGCCCGCGCGGGACTCGCTCATCCTTGTCCTTGCCGATGATGCCGGTGATGGCGAGGGCTGCGTCGGGCTCGCCGCGCGCCCGCAGCGTGAGCACCGGGGTTAGGTTGTTGTGGGTGAGGGCGCTCGGGTGGTTGGTGACGACCCCGTCGACGTTCTGCGTGATCGGGTGCCGGTTCTGCTCTTGGCCGGCCACGATCTGGACGGCTGGCTCGGCGATCGGCAGGTTCGGGTTGTCACGTAGCATCCTGGCCGGCGCGCCCGGCGCGCGCACGCGGTGGATCTGGAAGCGCGAAAGGAAGCGATCGCCGGTGCCGTAGTCGTCCAGTAGCGCGACGCGCCCGCCGGCGCGCATGAACGCGCTCAGCTCGTCGTAGTCGAGCGCCACCTCCGGGTGCAGGATGACGAGGCCGTCCTTGGGGGTGAGCTTGCTGTAGTCCAGCACCGCGGACACCTCGATGCGCTCGCGGCCGAAGCGCTTCTTGGCGAGCTCGAACAGCTCGCTCGTGCCCTCCCAGCCGGTATCGCTCACCTCGAAGGCGGCTGCCTGCGCCGGGCGGGCCAGCGCGACCAGCACGCACGCGAGGAGCGCGCAGGCGGCGTAGAGCGCCGTGCGCGCGACGGAGCGCCTCGATTTGCCGCTCTGCGGCATGCACGGCATCCTCCGCATGTACCTAAAGCTGGGGCGCCAGCTGGCCGCTGTATGAGACACGAACCCCGCCGACACTACCCCGAAGCTCGAACCTCCGCGATCCGGCCGGCTAGCCCAGCTGCAAGAACTGCACGTCGAGGACCTTGACCTTCGCGCCATGACGGCTAGATTTCTGTCAAGGACCAACTTTCGTCAGACCCCGGTCCCCCATCGCGAAAGCGAGGCCGCTCCCATGCTTCCTCCCTTCATCATCGACCAAATCCGGCGAAGAGAAGAAGAGGAACGCCGGCGTATCGAGCGTGATCGCCCGCGGGTAGAGCTCCCGGTCGACGCGTACCGTCCCGCCCCCCAGCCCAAGCGCGACGACGAGGACGAGGAGCGGGACGATCCTGAGCGCGGCGTGATCATCCTCGACCTCGGCTGAGCTTTCCAACCCCCCGTTGGCGTTGTACAAGCCTCGGCGCCGATGCGCCGGCTCGTTCAGCTTTTAGCTCCCTGTTTCCTCCTCGTCGGATGTTTCGGGCCCGGAGAGGGCCTCGAGGTTCCCGTCGACGAGATCTATTTTCCGGTCGGCGTGTCCTTGGACGCGCGCGGCGAGCACCTGTTGGTCGTCTCCAGTGACTTCGACCTTCAGTACAACGGCGGCGCGATCCAGTCGTACACGGTAGACGACGTGGTGGGCGCTTTGCCTGCGACCTGTGCGTCCGATCAGGACTGCACGGCGGCGGGCGCGGCCTGCGTGGCGGGACTGTGTGAGGTGGAAGGCACCCCGTGCGGCGAGCTGGGCGAGCATCGCCCGAGCGAGCTGGTGCTGTATCCGAGCCGGTGTCGCCCCCTCGATCAGCGCGGCGCCCTGAGGGACCGCGTGAAGATCGGCGCATTCGCCACGGACATCGTGCGGCGTGTTCGCCCGGGCTCCGAAGACGAGCGGCTGTTCATTCCGGTGCGCGGCGACACCACCTTGCACTGGATCGACGTGCAAGACGGGATCTTCGAGTGCGGTCAGGACAACAACCAAGGCGCCTGTGACGACCAGCACCGCGCCGGCGATGAGCCGAGCGAAAACTCGCGCGGCCTGTCACTCGCGAGCGAGCCCTTCGCCATCGACGCGAACGAGGACGGCACCACCATCGTCGTCAGCAATCAGACGACCGGCACGGCGTCCCTGTTCACCAACGACTGGAACCGGGAGACCGGCCCTGAGCTGCGCTTCGCGCTGTCCTCGGACCGTATCCCGTCGCGCATGGTCGGCGTGGCCAACCTGCCGCTGCCCAAGGCGTTCAGCCTGGCGCCGCCCGTCGACGGTTTCCCGGACGCCTTCTTGCTGT
>JAEYOT010000217.1 GCA_023411445.1 Pseudomonadota bacterium | reverse complement strand
GGCCTCAACGAACGTCATGTCGGCGTCCGCGATGGTCATCAGCTTTTCGTTCGGGATCGTGATCAGGGTGTCGACGTGCTCGCTCAGGGCGATCAAGCCCTGCTCGGCGCGGCGAGCGCGCTGCTTGCCTTCGAAACCGAACGGCTTGGTCACGACGCCGACCGTGAGCGCGCCGGCTTCGCGAGCCAGCTGCGCGATCACCGGTGCTGCGCCGGTGCCGGTGCCGCCGCCCATGCCGGCGGTCACGAACACCATGTCCGCGCCCTGGACCACGTCTTTCAGACGTTGCACGTCTTCCAGAGCCGCCTTGCGGCCGCGCTCCGGGTCCGCGCCGGCGCCCAGGCCGCGCGTGACGTTGCCGCCGATGGAAATCTTTTCGGCTGCGCTGTTGGAGCCGAGCGCCTGGGCGTCGGTGTTCACCGTGATGAACTCCACGCCTTCCAGGCCGAAATGGATCATGGTGTTGATGGCGTTGCCGCCAGATCCGCCAACACCGATCACCTTGATACGCGCGTTGTAAGCGCGAGCCTCGTCCGCAAATTCGATTGAGAAACTCATGGTCCCTTGCCTCCCGGGCCCGTCCGCTGCGGTCGCTCGTGCGTTTTCGGGTCTGCCTTCCCTAGGCCATCGCTGGCCGGCGCTTTCGCTCCCGTATCGTCCGTGTTGGGTTCGTCTCGTTGTCTGTTCCCGTTGGGTAGTGTCGTAAGTTAAGCGTCACACACAGGGCTGGTTTGGCGGCTCAGAAGGCCGCGCGGAACCAGCTCCAAAATCCACTCTTGCCACCGGCTGCGGCGGCTTGCTCGGTGAGGTCCTGCGCCCGGCCTTGCGGACCGACGGCCGCCACGACGTGCGCGCGATCCGCCAGCTGCTGAGCGCCGTAGCGCAGCAGGCCCACGCCGGTGGCGTACTGCGGCCCCTGCACCAGCTGCACGATGCCCTTCACGCCGACCGGGAAACCCAGCCGTACCGGCATGCCCAAGATCTCCTCCGCGCACTCCACCATGCCCTCCATCAGGGCAGCGCCACCGGTGAGCACGCAGCCGGAGCTGACCTGCTCGAGCAGGCCCGTCTCCTCGATCCGGCGGCGAGCCTCGCTGAAGATCTCCTCGACGCGCGGCTCGATGATGTCGCTGAGCAGGCGGCGCGCCACGCGGCGCGGCGAGTGCCCGCCTACCCCCGGCACCTCGATCTCTTCTTCGTCGGAGATCATGCGGCCCAGAGCGCAGCCGTAGTTGCGCTTGAGGCGCTCGGCCTCGGCCATCGGCGTGCGCAGCCCCGCGGCCACGTCGCTCGTGATGTTGTTGCCGCCCGCCGGGATGACCGAGGTGTGGGCGATGCCGCCGTCGGCGTAGAGCAAGAGATCCGTCGTGCCGCCGCCGATGTCGATCACCGCGACGCCGATCTCCTTCTCGTCCTCGCTCAGCACCGCGTCGGCGCTGGCGAGCGGTTCGAGCACCACGTCGGCGACGGTCAAGCCGCAGCGCTCAACGCAGCGGATCACGTTCTGCACGCAGCTGGTGGCGGCGGTCACCAGGTTGACGCGCGCCTGCAGGCGCACACCGCTCATGCCGACTGGATCGCGGATGCCGTCCTGAGCGTCCACCACGTACTCACGGGGCAGCGCGTGCAAGATCATGCGGTCCGCGTCGACCGGGATGGCGCGAGCGCCTTCCAGCACGCGGTCCAGATCGGCGCGCGTCACCTCGCGCCCCGAGATGGCGCACACGCCGTCGGACACTTGGCTGCGGATGTGGCTGCCGGCGATACCGGCGTACACCGTCTTGATCTCCACGCCGGCCATGGTCTGCGCTGCCTCGATGGCCTCGCGCACGCTGCGCATGGTCCACTCGATGTTCGAGACCACGCCCTTACGCAGGCCACGGCACGGCACGTTGCCGACGCCGAGGATGGTGATGCCGTCGGCATCGACCTCACCGACGACCGCCGAAACCTTGGTGGTGCCCAGGTCGAGGCCGACGACGATTTCGCTTTGAGGGAGCGGGGTTCTCATGGCTGCTTGCTCGGCTCCGCGGCCGCGGAGGCCGTCTGAAGGCTGACGGCGACGCTGCCATGCACGGTTTGGCCTGGCCAAGTTTCAGCGCAAGAATTCAAGGGGTTGGGGCACGCGCGCTCGGCCATGGCTACCTCATGCGGACCACGACCCGCTCGGGGTGCGCTTGGTTGTCGAGAAACACGATGCCCGGCGATCGGCCCCTGCGCCGCATCTCGGCCACGACCTGCTCGCCCATCAGCAATTTCCGGCGGTAGCCGTCCTTGCCCAGCTCGAACGTGATGCCCTCCTTGCCCGCGGTCAGGACCACGTCCCCGGAGTCCGCCAGGTGCACTTCTTGGGCGGGCTGGGTCTTGCTGAGCGCGACGCGGCTGTACTGCTCCAGCACCGCCAGGCCCTCTTTGACGCGCTCGAGCTCGCGGGCGCGGTCGCGGGCCAGCCCCTCGATCGAGGCGCCCGTGATCAGCGGGAAGTCAGCCGGGTCTCCTGGCGCCAGCTCCTTGAACGGCTCGCCGTCCGCGGTGACCAAATAAAGGCGCTCGGCGAACACGGCCAACGCGGCCGGCTCGCGCTCCTTGATCTCCACCCGCAGCGAGCGCGGCAGATCGCGCGTGACGCGCGCCTCGGAGATCCAGGGATTCTCCAGCAGCTTTCGCTCGGCCAGCGCCGTATCCAGCGCGAAGATGTTGCCGCCGACCACGATGCCGGCCTGCTCGCGCGCCACCTCCGGCGCGACGCGCTTGCTGCCCATCAGGTTCACTTCCTGAATGGAGAAGCGCGGGCTGGTCAGGGCGTAGTGCCGGACGCTGCTGGCCACCGAGACGGAAGTGCCGACCACCAGCGCCAAGCCCAAGCCCAGCCGCAGCGCGGAGCTCAGCTTGGCCCAAACGGGCGACTTACCGGCGCCGGCCGCCTCTTCCTCGAACGCGAAGGACTCTTCCGGCGCACGCACGCTGCCATGCGCCTTGCCCTCACGACGCGAGCTCATGAGCCCACCTTCCCGGCTCGCGCGCGGATATCGGCGGCCACCGGAGCCAGCACCTTGTTCACGTCACCGGCACCGAGCGCGATCACGACGTCGCCCGGACGCGCCAACCGCGCCAGCTCCGCCGCCAGCTCCGCGCGGTCGCGCACGTAGCGTACGGCCCCGTGGCCGTGCTCGGCGATGGCCTTGGCGAGCAGCTCCGAGCTGACGCCCGGGATCGGCTTCTCGCCGGCAGCGTAGATATCGCAAACCAGGACGATATCGGCCTTGTTGAAGCAGCGCGTGAAATCGTCCCACAGGCTCTCGGTGCGGGTGAAGCGGTGCGGCTGGAACGCGACCAGCACGCGCTTGTCGTACGCATTGCGCGCCGCCGACAGCGTGGCCTCGATCTCCGCCGGATGGTGGCCATAGTCGTCCACCAGCGTGACGCCCTCGACCTCGTCGACGATGGTGAAGCGCCGGGCCACGCCGTGGAACGTGGCGAGCGCCTCTTTCATCGCGTCCAGCGGGACCTCCAGCTCGTCCGCGACCGCGATCGCGGCCAGCGTGTTGAGCACGTTGTGCTGGCCCGGCATGCGCACCGCGAACTCGCCGAGCGGCTCCCCGCGCCGGTAGGCCACGAAGCTGGTGCTGAGGCCGCGGAAGTTGATGTTTCGGGCCGAGTACTGCGCCTGCGAGGACAGGCCGTAGGTCACGTGCCGGCGGTGGATGCGCGGCAGCAGATCCTGCACGTGCGGGTGGTCCAGACACAGCACGGAAAGGCCATAAAATGGCACCTTCTCCAGGAAGGCCACGAACGCCTCTTTCACGGCCTCGTGCGTCTTGTAGAAGTCGAGGTGCTCCGGATCGATGTTGGTGACCACCGCGATCGTCGGAGTCAGGCGCAAGAACGAGCCGTCGCTCTCGTCCGCCTCCGCCACCAGCAGGTCACCGGCGCCCAGCCGCGCGTTCGAGCTCAGCGACGCCATCCGGCCTCCCACCACCACGGTGGGGTCGAAGCCGGCAGCGCGCAGGATGGTAGCCACCAGCGAGGTGGTGGTCGTCTTGCCGTGCGAGCCGGCGATGGCGATGCCGTACTTCACGCGCATCAGCTCGGCCAGCATCTCCGCGCGAGCGATGGCCGGGATGCCGAGCAGCTTGGCTTCCACCAGCTCCGGGTTGTCCGGGCTGACGGCGCTCGTGAACACGACCACGTCCGCGCCGTGCACGTTCTGCGCGCGGTGGCCCACGTCGATGCGCACGCCCAGGCGCTGCAAATTGCGGGTATTTTCGCCCTCACGCAGGTCCGAGCCCGAAACGTCGAACTCCAGCGTGCGCAGGATTTCGGCCAAGCCGCTCATGCCGATGCCGCCGACTCCGATGAAGTGCACGTGGCGAACGCGTCCGCGGAACATGGCTAGCGAGCCTCCGACAGCTTCATGAAGCCGTGATCGTGGTCAGGCGCCGAGCGGGCCGTCTCGGGCGCCAGCGAGGGGGAGAGCCCCGCCAAGGTGAGCAAGTCGTAAGCGATGTTCTTGGCGGCCTCCGGTCGGCCGATGCGACGAGCGTTATCGGCCATCGAGGCGAGCCGGTTCGGATCGGTCATGAGCGAGCGCAGCTCGGAGGCGAGCCGATCAGGCGTCGCTTCAGCGCTGGGCACCCAGACCGAAGCGCCTTCGCGAGCGATGGAATCCGCGTTCATCTTCTGGTGATCGCCGGCGAACGGGTACGGCACGAGCAAGCTGGGTCGCCCCACCGCGCAGATTTCGCCCACGGCGCCCGCGCCGGCGCGGCCCACGACCAGCTGCGCGTCGGCCAGCGCCTGGGCCATGTCGTCGATGAAGGGCACCACGCGCGCCCGCTCCCCGAAGCCGAGCTCCGCGTACAGCGCAAGCGCCGCCGCCTCGTGCGCCTTGCCGCACTGATGAACGACACGCACGCGGCCACCCAGCTGGGCGAGCGCGCGCGGCACGGCCTCGTTGAGCGATTTAGCGCCCTGGCTGCCGCCCAACACCAGCACGGACAGCTCCTCGCGCGGCACTCGGTACGGCACCGGGCCGAACCCCGCACGGATCGGCGCGCCCGTGCGCAGCGTCAGCTCTCGCTTGAAGTAGCGCTCGCTCTCCGGAAAAGCGATGTACGCGCGTTGCACGAACGGCGCAGTCAGGCGGTTGGCGAGGCCCGCCTCGGCGTTCGGCTCCATCAGCGCCAGCGGGATGCCGAGGCTGCGCGCCGCAAGCCCGACCGGGCCGGCCGCGTAGCCTCCGAT
>JAEYOT010000412.1 GCA_023411445.1 Pseudomonadota bacterium | reverse complement strand
GCTCGGCCACGACGCGGAGCTGGCAAGGCTGCGAGGGCGATCGACTTACCCATGGGTGGGCCCTAAGCTCCGGCCCGATGGTTAGCCGCGGCGCACGGATCTGGCTCGCGTCCATTCTAGTGCTGCTCCTGACGTTTGCGCTGTTTGCGCGGACGCTCTCGTTCGGCCTCTACTACGACGACAACCACCACGCTCGCCCCTGGGAGCTCGCGGAGGTGCTGGGGACGTTCTGCGGGCCCTTCGATCCGTTGGGAATCGAGCCGCCCTACTTCAGACCCCTCTTGGTCGTGAGCTTCGCGCTGGACTGGGCGCTGTGGGGCTGGGAGCCGTGGGGCTACCACCTCACGAACGTCACGCTCCACGCCGTGGCGGCCATCCTGGTGCTGCGCGTGCTGCTCGCGTCCGGGGCGCCCCTCGGCGCGGCGCTGTTTGGCAGCGCCTACTTCGCGTTGATTCCGGCAAACGTGGCGACGGCTGTCTACATCAGCGAGCGCAGCGACGCGATGGTGGCCATCTTCACGCTGTGCGCGCTGCTCGCCATGCATGCTTGGGTAGAGAGCGCGCGGCGCGGCTGGCTCTTGCTCACGTTCGGCTGCGTCGGGCTCGCGCTTTGCAGCAAGGAAATCGGCGCTTCGGCGGCGACGCTGACGCCGCTCTTCTGGCTCTATCTCTCGCTGCAGCGTGAGAGCTCGCTGACGGCGCGACAGCGCGTCGGCTTGGAAGAGGTCAGGCACTATCCCGCTGAGCTGCAGGCCGCGCTCCTCGCGTGGTGGTCGGATCGCGCGTGGCGCGCTCGCTTCCTGAAGCTGGTCGTGCCGCTGCTGACGCTGCTGGCCATCTACGCCGTGTACCGGACGCTGGTGCTTCCGACCGGTCTGATCAGCGCCAAGTACGGCGACGTCGGCCCGCTGCGCGGTTACGTCAGCGCGCTGTTATGGACCTTCAAGGCCGTGCCTTGGGAGATCCCTGCGCCGTTCATCCTACCGCTCGTCGGCGTCTCGTTGCTCATAGCCGTGCTGGCGCGGCCATCGAGCCGCGCGCTCGGGCTGATCGTGCTCGGCTCGTCCATGGTTGCCGTGAGCGCGGCTCCGCTCGGTCTCCTTGGACAGGTTGAGCCCCGCCTGCTTTATCTGCCAGAAGTGGGCCACGCGGTGACGCTCGCAGGTGTCGCGACTGCGGCCACTGCCGCTTCCGGCGTACTGCGCATCTCACTTTCTTGTTCACTGCTAGCTCTGACGGTCGCGCTGGGAGTAGCGCACTTCCGCGCGCAAAATGAGTTTGCACCGGATAGCTACAAGATGCTCAAGGGCTACCGGCTGGTAGTAGAAGATCCGTTGAAAGATCGCTATCCACGCCGCCGGCTCGATGAGATAGAGGAGATCTTGAAGAGCGCTCGAGAGCGAGGTCTGGACGGGGCGCGCTGATTCGCTATCGTACCGTTCGGACCCGCCAGCAGCCGCCGGAGCCATCCCATAGCCATGACCTCGCCTGCAATGAACGAAGGACTGCGCCCCACCCCCTCGCTTCGTGACCGGACCAAAGTGCTGCTCTTCACCAACAGCATCACGGTCGGTGGCATGGAGGAGCACGTGGAGCTCCTCGCGCGGCACCTCGACCGGCGCACGTTCGAGGTCTACGCCATGTGCCCGGACTGGGAGGGGCTGGAGCCCTTTCAGGCGTCGCTGAAGAGCGCGGCCGATCACTTCGCGTTCGCGACTCCGGATCGCCGCCACGGCTCCGCCCGCCTGCTGACGGAGACCGTCGCGATGGCACGGCAGATCCGCGCTTGGGGGATCGACGTGGTCCACATGCACTCCACCACCTACCGAGGCCAGTACTACGCGCTGCTGGCGGCTCGCGCAGCGGGCGTCCCCCGTGTGTTCGTGACTGAGCACTTGGCGCCCGACCAGAAGCTCCCGCGTCGTGAGCGCCTGACCCGTGACGTGCTCACTCGCAGCGTGACCGGTATCGTGTGTGTGTCACATAAGAACTACGTCGCCCGCGCGCAGCACCTCTATACGCCGCCGGAGCGCACGACGGTCGTCAACAACGGGGTGGATCTGGATGATTTCCCCGAGATTTCGGCGGAACAGCTGAGCGCGCTACGCCAGCGCTATGGCATCCCGGCCGACGCACAGATCGTCGGCACAGCGGTGCGCTTCGAGCCCGAAAAGGGCTTGAGCTATCTGGTGGACGCGATGCCCAAGATCAAAGCGGAGTGCCCCAAGGCCCACTTTCTCATGGTGGGTGATGGCTCGCTGCGGGGCGAGCTGGAAGCTCACGTGGCTCGCTTGGGCCTCTCTTCGCACGTGACTTGGGCGGGCTTTCAGACCGACCCACGCGCCTACGTCCGCGTGATGGACGCGTTTGTGCTGCCAGTGCCGGTCGGATCCATGTCGATCGGTCTGCTCGAGGCGATGGCGATGCGCCGCGCCGTGGTGATCACGTTCGGTGGCGTCGGCGAGGCGGTCATCGACGGCGAGAGCGGGCTGACGCCGGAGCCGCGCAACCCCGCTATGCTCGCCGACAGCGTGATCCGCATCCTGAAGGACGAAGCCTTCCGCACCAAGCTCGGCGAAGGAGCTTACCAGCGCGTGGCCAACGAGTTTTCGGCGCAGAACGTGGCGCGCGCTCTGGGCGAGCTTTATCTGAGCGGCAAGCCGTCGCGGCCGGTACAGCCGAGCTGACTCTGGTGCCTCAGCCGCTGCTCTCGCTGGGGGACGCCTCTCGCTTCGTCCGCACCCACTCGGAAGTGGCGGCGCGCGCTGGCTTGCGGAAGCGCAGGGAAGCCTTCCACGCCACGTACACCGGCGACAGCCCTAAATCCGCCAGGCCCCGGAGGCCCGTACCGGACACCTGCCAGCCCCGCAGGACGTAGCCAGCCACCGCTGCTGCGCCCGCGCCGTAGGCAGCGAGCGAGAGGCCCTTGGCGCCGATCGCCACGAGACCGCCACCCAGCGCAGCCCCAGCGACGAGCCCCATGGCCAGCCGTGACAGCGGGGGCACCAAGAGATCGAACGATAGGTCGAGCAGCACGCGATCGCGTCGCGCGATCCCGGCCTTGAGCAAGCGACGAGCATGCTGCTCGACCAGCAGCTTGCGTCCTTCCTCCCAGCGACGGCGCTGCGAGGTGGCTGCGCTCGAGCTGGTGACCATCTCCCCGTACACGTGCGCCTCGTCGGCGTAGTACACGCGGTGGCCCGCTTCACCCAGCCGGATGCCGTACTCCACGTCCTCTACGACGGAGTAAGCCTGGTGGGGGACTTCGCGCAAGAGCGCCGTGCTGAAGCACATACCATTGCCGCGCAGACCACAAGAGAGCTGCAAGCGTTCACGCGCGCGTGAGCGCACAATGTGGAAGGCGCCGAACGCGATGGCGATCAGGCGCGTGCGCCAGGCGGCATTCGGGTTGCGCACGGAGTAGTCCGCTTGGATCGCGTTGGCGCCGAGATCGCGACGTGCGGCGAAGGCCTTCAGAATGTTGGACGACACCAAGGTGTCCGCGTCGATGACGACCACCGCGTCCACGTCTGCGGGCGTCTGCGAGAAGGCATGATCCAGAGCGTAGCCTTTACCTCGACGCTCGAGATCGCTGCGCTCGAGCACCACGGCGCCAGCATCTCGGGCCTTTGCGGCGGTGTCGTCTTGACAGTTGTCAGCTACCACTACCACCTCGAACAGCTCGCTGGGGTAGTCCACGCTGCGCAAGCTACGCACGGTCTCAGCGATACCGGCGCTCTCGTTGTGCGCGGGCACGATGAAGCGGAACTTACGGTGTAGCTCGCCTGGCGCGGGCGCGCTCGGCTTGGCTGACAGCAAGGTGCCGAGTAGCAGGTAGGTGGCCGAAGCGTGTGCCGGTAGCCCTGCCAAGAGCAGCAAAGCATCCAAACCCATGATGAGCGTCACGATGCATCGGGTGTACGCAAGTCGCGCCTGCGCCGCAAGCGAGGCCCGAAAGCGACGCTGATCAAAGCTTCACCACCTCGGTCACGACGCAGAAATGATCGGAGCTGTCTGCGCAGCCGAGCGTGAAGCTACAAAATCCCAGCTCCGGGCTCGCCAGGACGCGGTCGAGCCGCAAGAACGGTAGGCGCTGTGGGTAGGTGTAGCCGAAGCCGTAGCTGGCTCGGCGGAAGGCGTCTCGATATTGGCCCAAGTGACGGCGGAAGGCTGGGCTCAGGCCTGGCGTGTTGGTGTCGCCGGCGATCAGCACGGGCAGCTGCTCCGCCTGCGCCATCTTCGCCACGAGCGCGACTTGGTTCGACCTCAACGCGGCGTTGGCGGTGACGTCGGCCTCTGCGTCGCCCTCCAGGAACTTTCCCGTGCGAACTTGGTGAAACGTGTCGCGAAAGCGCCCGATGTTGAGCGTCCCACGCGGCGACAGCGGGTGCACGTTGTAGATGGCGAGCTTGCCGAGCGGGGTGTCCACGACGTAGCGCATGAAGCGCGGAGAGCGCTGTCGGCCGAAGAACGGGACGCGGGGCGGATCGGTCGCTTCGACGATCGGGTAGCGGCTGCCCAACATGAACTGGGTCGAGGCGTGCGTGTGCGGGTAGCGCCGCTTCAGACCTTCGAGCAGCTCCCCCTCCCACGGGTTGGCCTCCTGCAGCAGCACCACGTCTGCCCCTTCGGCTTCGATGTCACGGAGCAGCGCCTCCGCGCCGGCCTGCTCGCCGCCCACATTGAAGGTCAAGAGCTTCAGGGTAGGGTCGCCGCTGTCGCTGAACCCCGGCAATACCAAGCCCATGAGTGGGAATAGGCAGATCAGCAGCGCCACGCCTTGAGTCCACAGCAGCCGCCGCAAACGTAGGATGAGCAGCGCTGGCACGAGCAGCAGCAGGGGCAGCGCGAAGCCAACGCGCGGCGCATACAAGAGCGCGGCCGTGACCCAGTAGCTCTCGCCGACTTGGCCCAGCGCAAGCCACGTCGCGATCAGCGCCAGCGGATAGGCGTACGCGCTGACGATGGTCAGCTGTGTGAGCCAGCGGCGGAGCCTTCCAGCGGCCGGTCGCGCTGCCTGCGAGCTTGTCGACTGTGTCACGGGGGAATCCACGCGAAGCTGCCCGAGCCGCACGCTAGTGCCGAGCCGCAGGCGGAAGCAATGCGAACGATTGCGACTTTTCGCACCCAGCACTAGCATGTCGGGCAACGTGCTCCACCCTTCTCGCAGCGGTTCAACCAGCCCTGTCATTTCACGCGCCTGTCTCGTGCTGGCGCTCGCCTCGAGCCTCGCGTTCGGCTGCGCCAGCGCCGGTCAGTTCACGTGGTACTCGGAGCTGCCCGCTGCGGAGCGGAACGACTCTGCGCGTGACTACGTGATCGGTGTCGGCGACGGCATCAGCATCCGCGTCTACGAGCAAGAAGCGCTGTCCGGCGAGGCCAAAATCCGCAGCGACGGCAAGAT
>JAEYOT010000408.1 GCA_023411445.1 Pseudomonadota bacterium | reverse complement strand
GGCGCACCCTGCGGTGAGCCAGAAGGCAAGGAGCACGGGGCCGCTCAGTCGCATCCGCCTCTTTTAGCGTCGCCTTTCGCGTTTTCCCAAGGGCTTGTCCACAAAACGCCCCGGCGCTGGAAAGTTGCGCTGTCCGGGCTATGTTAACGCCGTCATGTTTGGGTGCAGGACCGCGTTCGGGGTGGGTGCTGGCGCGCTGGTGCTTTGTCTGGCGTCCGGCTGCGGCGGCACCACGACGCACTACATGGACGGAGAGGAGAACGTATCGGGTACCGGGCAAGCCGGGCTCGGTGGCACGCCCTCCTTTGGGGGGAGCAGCGCGGGCCGCGGGGGCGCGAGCAGCGCCGGGCGTCCCACTGGCGGCGCCTCGAGCATGGAGCCCATGCCGATCGAAGGCGGGTGTCCGCCGGAAGAGCGCCCGCCGCCGACGCTCGAGTGCGACCCGTTCGGCGTCAACACCTGTGAGCCCGGCTTCGGCTGCTACCCGTTCGTGGAGCACCCGGGGGGCAGCGGCTGCGACGCGCAGGTCTACGGCACGCGCTGCCTCGTCGCCGGCTCCGGCACGCAAGGGCAGCTCTGCGGGGCGGAGAGCGGCGATTGGTGCGCGCCTGGTCACGTGTGCGTCGTGGGCCAGCGCGCTGGTAAGCGTTGCGCGGTGCTCTGCAGGCCTGGCGTCGCCGCTCAGTGTACCGGCGGGCTCGTGTGCGGCGATCTGGACGTGGCAGGCTTCGGTGTCTGTGGCTGAGCCCATGCGCGTAAGGCTCATGGCCCATAGCCGGCTGAGCGTCCTCGGCGCCCTCGTGGCGCTGGCCTGCGGCTCCCGCTCGGAGCTGATGCCGGGCCGCGCGAGCGCCAGCGCGGGCGCGGCCGGCACCGCGCCCGTGCCGGAGTGCGTGCTGGCGAGCGATTGCCTCCAGCCTCGGCCGGGCGAGTGCGGCGTCGCGGTTTGCACGGACGGCCTGTGCTCGCTGGAGGTTCAGCGCGTCTGCGATGACGGCAACCCCTGCACCCGTGACAGCTGTCAAAACGACGAGTGCCACTTCGAAGACGATCGCGTCGACAACGACCGGGACGGCTCGTTCGCTCGCGGTAACTCCGCGGACCCGAACGCCGCGCTCGGCTGCGGTGACGACTGCGACGACAGCAATCCCGACATCTTCCCCGGAGCCTTGGAGCGCTGTGACTCGTTCGACAACGACTGCAACGGCATCGTCGACGACGGCACCGCGCTACGCCCGAGCCCGCTGCCGCCTACTCGCGTCTCGCCGCTCGACGCGGTGAGCGCCAACGCCGGCGGCTTGGCGTTCGACGGCGAGGGCTTTGGCGCCACCCTGTCCAGTAACCTGGGCACGTGGCAAAACCAGTTTCGCCGCCTTTCACCGACCGGCGCGCCGCTCGCTGAAGCGACGCGCGTCGCGCACGTGAACGCCGAGTCCTACGCCGGGCCCATCGTGTGGACGG
This sequence comes from Pseudomonadota bacterium, assembly GCA_023411445.1. Lineage (GTDB taxonomy): Bacteria > Myxococcota_A > Polyangia > Polyangiales > Polyangiaceae > PMG-095. Next base: position 4,689 of record JAEYOT010000408.1, on the reverse strand, counting down.
GTGAGCGCTTTCTCACCGCGTATTACGACGCGCGCCAAGACGACAACTACGAGATTTATCTCGACGTCTTGAATCGCAGCGGGCAGCGCCTGTTCGACGATCGGCGCCTCACGAGCGCGGCTGAAATGTCGCTGCGCCCGGAGCTGCTTTGGACCGGGACGGAAGGCCTGGTACTTTGGGAAGATCGCCGCTTCGAAGGCAGCGGGGACTCCTCTTCCATCTTCGGGCAACGCGTGGATCTCGACGGCGAGTCGATCGGCGGCAACGAGCGACTATCGCCGTCTGGAGTGTACGCGCAAGACGTGGCGGCGGCGCTGTCGGACACTGGCGTGGGCGTGGCGTTCCTCTCGCTCGATGCTGGGGATCGCACGCGGCTTCGCTTCATGACCACGTCGCGCTCACTAACGCTACCGTCTCCGCCCGCCCCGCTCGACTTCCAGGATCCGGATGGTCCGGTGGTGACGGCCGTCGGTGACCGCTACGTGGTGACGTTCCATCGCTTCAACAGCGTGGAGGTCGGGCCATCCATCTACGGTGCGGTGTATCACAGCAATGGGGCGCCGGAGCTAGGGCCGGTGGCGCTGACGAGCGGAGCGCGCCACGCGCGCGGCAACGCCACCTACTCCTACGGCGATCGCTTCGTCATGGTGTGGTCGGACGACCTGGATGGGCCGTATCAGCTCTACGCTCAAGTGTTCGACAAGAAGCTCGCGCCGCTCTCGGAGCGCCTGCGCTTGACGCGCACGATGGCCGACGCGATGGGCCCCGCCGTGGCGGCGTCGTCCGACGGCGGGCTCGGCGTGCTGTACACGGACGAGAGCAGCGGCACCCGCCAAGTGTTCTTCACGCGGCTGGACTGCGCAGCGCCGCGTCAGGACAAGCCCCGCTAGCTTACGCCGAGCGCCGCACGCGCGGGCCGGCTTGATGCACCTTGCCGGGCAGCGGACGGCCCACCACGGCCTCTGCCACGCGCCCGGCTTCGATCAGCAGATCCAGATCCACGCCGGTCGAGACGCCGAGGCCGTGCAGCATGTAGACGAGATCCTCCGTAGCCAGGTTCCCGGCGGCGCCGGGCGCGTAGGGGCAGCCGCCGATGCCCGCGACGGACGCGTCAAAGTCCCGGATGCCAAGCTCGAGCCCGACGAGCGCGTTGGCGAGCGCGGTCCCGCGCGTGTCGTGCAGGTGCAGCGCCAGCTGCGAAGCGGGCAGCTCCGCCAGGAAGGCTTTCACGATGTCTCGCGTCTGCAGCGGGGTGCCGACGCCGATCGTGTCGCCGAGCGAGACCTGGTAGCAGCCGAGCGCAAGCAAGCGTCGCGCGATGGTCAGCGAGCGCTCGAGCGGCACGTCACCCTCGTAGGGGCAGCCCCAGACGGTGCTGACGTAGGCGCGCACCGCAAGGCCTGCCTCGCGCGCCGGTAGCACCACCTCTTCGAACGTGTCCAGGGACTGCTCGATGCTCTTGTTCGTGTTCTTGCGGTTGTGCGTCTCGCTGGCCGACATGAACACGGCGATCTCGCGCAAACCTGCCGCCAGCGCGCGCTCGAAGCCCTTGGCGTTGGGGACCAGGGCCGAGACCGTGACGCCCTCCGGGATGGAGGCGGCCCTCACCAGCTCGTCCGCGTCGGCCAGCTGCGGCACCCAGCGCGGGGAGACGAAGCTGGTGAGCTCGATGCGCCGAAGCCCACTGCGAACGAGCGCCCTCAGCAGCTCGAGCTTGCCCTCGAGCGGGATGGGGGGCTTTTCGTTCTGCAGTCCGTCACGAGGGGACACCTCGTAGATCGAGACGGAGTCGGGGAGGCGATCGAGCACGATACCTAAGAGCATAGCCCTTCCCACGCCGCGCGGCAGGTGGGGCGGGCTGGCTCACGGCGCGGCCCGACGATCAGACGTCCAGCAGGCGCATTTGCCGCTGGCGGGCGTGCGGCACGAACTGGATGGGGTATTCCCCGGTCCAGCACGCCACGCAGAACGAGTCCTTCGTCAGCGGCTTCTCCGATTGGAGCACCGGCAGGCGCGTGCGGGCGCCGCCGCTGGGCGAGATCTTCGCCTTCACGACCGAGTCGATCATGGCCTCGAGCGGCAGGTACGCCAGCGTGTCGCTCGTGATGTACTGGTTGATCTCCTCGACGGAGTGGGTCGAGGCGATCAGCTCGCCGCGCGTCGGCGTGTCGATGCCGTAGTAGCAGGGCCACTTGGTGGGCGGGCTCGAGATGCGCATGTGCACCTCCTTGGCGCCGGCGTCGCGCAGCATCTTCACGATCTTGCGGCTGGTGGTGCCGCGCACGATGCTGTCGTCCACCACCACCACGCGCTTGCCCTCCAGCGCCGCGCCCACCGGGTTCAGCTTCAGGCGCACGCCGAAGTGACGGATGCTCTGCTGTGGCTCGATGAAGGTGCGGCCGACGTAGTGCGAGCGCACCAAGCCGAGCTCGAACGGCACCTTGGACTCCTCGGCGTAGCCGATGGTGGCCGGCACGCCCGAGTCCGGCACCGGGATGACTACGTCCGCCTCCACGCCGTGGAGCCGGGCCAGCTGCCGCCCGAGGTTCTTACGAGCCTCGTACACGCTCACGCCGTCGATGATCGAGTCCGGACGGGAGAAGTAGACGTACTCGAAGATACAGCTCTTGCGGATCGCGTCGCCGAACGGCCGCAACGAGCGCAGCCCCTTGGCGTCGATGACCAGCATCTCGCCGGGCTCGATGTCTCGCACGTACTTGGCGTCGATCAGGTCGAAGCTCGAGGGCTCGCTGGCGACGACGTACGCCCCGCTGTCCGGCATCTTGCCGAGGCAGAGCGGGCGGATGCCCATCGGATCGCGCACGGCGATCAAGGACTCCGGCGTGAGGCAGACCAACGAGTAAGCGCCTTGCACCTGGCTCAGCGCGTCGGCGATGCGATCCTCGGGCGCCTTCTGCCCGCTCAGCGCGACCAGGTGCACGATGGTCTCCGTGTCGCTGCTGGTCTGGAAGATCGAGCCGCGCTCCTCCAGCTTCTCGCGCACGGCTTCGGCGTTGGTCAGGTTGCCGTTGTGCGCGATGGCGACGGAGCTTCGCGCGTAGTCCACCGCGATGGGCTGCGCGTTCTTGAGGTACGAGCCGCCCGCGGTGGAGTAGCGGACGTGGCCGATGGCGTTGCCGCCCTTCAGCTTGGACAGGTGGTCCGGCGGGAACACGTCGATGACGTGGCCCATGCCGCGATCGGAGCAGAGCTGGCTGCCGTCACTGGTGACGATGCCCGCCGACTCCTGACCGCGGTGCTGAAGGGCATGCAGCCCCAGATAAGTGAGGTTTGCAGCTTCCGGGTGACCGTAGATTCCGAAGACGCCACACATCTGGTTAGCGGTGCCTCTCGTGGGGACGGCGGGGTAGCTCCGTCGGGCGCACCGGTGCCACGAAAAGGAGGCCGCCGCCAGTCATCTTGCCCCCGGCCGTTAGGCCGAGCTGGTGCCATTTGTGGGCTGGCTGGACGGCTGAGTGGGACATGTGGGCAGACATTCATCAATAACCATCGGCAGTAACAAGGCGAGCCCTACCTGAGTATTCTTGCTCGCTCGATGCGAGCGCTCGATGAGCTTTTGACCTCGTGGCGGGCCAACCCGGACGCTGACGCGACCATCGCCGCGTGCTCCTTCCTCGGCGGCTCGAAGCGAGACGAGCTCATCCGCGAGGTGGGGGCGAGCGCCGAGACGTGGCACTCCGGCGACGCCAACGTGATGCTGGCCGTGGGGCGCATGTACCTGGAGGCTGGTTTGCTGCAAGAAGCGCAGACCAGCCTGGTCACAGCCGGCAAAGCCGATCCACGCGACGCGCGCGCCTTCCGCTTCTTGGGCGAAGTGCTGTTGCGACGCGGCGACGCGGTGCGCGCCGAGAAGGTGCTGGCACGCGCCCTTCAGCTCGGATCTTCCGCCGACGACGTTCAGCTGTGGCACGAGCGCGCGGTCCTGTACTCGACGCTGCAAAAACGCGTCGGTCCGGAGGCGGTCGCGGCCGAGGTGGCGCGCAGCATGCCGCGCCAGCCGTCGCTCTCGCCGCCGCCCGCCAGCGACCCGCTGCCGTCCTTCGGGCTGGAAGAGGCGACCAAGCCACGCCAAGAGCCACCCCCGGTCAAGGCCGTGAGCCGCAAGCCGACGCTGGTGGGCCTGGCGGACTCGGCCCCTCTGCCGCGCTTCGAGTCGTCGGATCCATTGCGAGATAGTGGCGAATCCATTCGCGTTTCCGAGTCGGACCTGCAGGAGGAGGCCCCCACCGCGCGGCCGCTGCAGGTCGATCTGCGCGCCGCGCCCTTGCCTCCGCCGCGCGCTACCGGCGCGGCCGGGCTGCCCCGCCCACCGGCGGCCAAGCCCAACCTGAAGGCCACGCAGGTGGGCGGCTTTCAAGCGCCTCCCGGTAGCGCCGGTCGACCGCTCGCTGCCCCCACGCAGCCGTTTGAAGACGTCACGGTCATCACGCCGCCGCCCTTCGCCGCGCAGCCCGCCGTGCCTGCCAAGGCGGCCACGCCGCCGCCTCCGCCGCCGCCCGTGGCTCCTGTCGCCGCAGCGACGCCCGCTTGGGCTGCTTCGGTCGCGCTCCCGTCCTTCACCGAGCCCGCTCCGACCGCGCTCGCGTTCGACGCGCCCGCTCCTCCGCCCGCGTCGCCTGTGCCCTCGTCGCCGCCGCCTCAGTCGGGGCGCGGGGGGGCCGGGAGGCA
>JAEYOT010000365.1 GCA_023411445.1 Pseudomonadota bacterium | reverse complement strand
GGCCCGCGCCGAGCGTCACCGATCAGCAGCAAGCGTACGCCGGCGCTAGGAGGCTCGAAGGCGGCGAGCGTCTTCACGTCCAACGTGCGCTGGCGATCTTCGTCTGCGTCCAGAGTAGCCACCTGCGCGTAGGCCGTGACGGCTCGCTCTGGGTGCCCCGCCATCACGTCGATGTCGCCCCTGGCTTCGAGCGCGCTCGCTCGCTCCAGCACCGTGAGTCGCTGGTCGTTAGCGAGCGCCTGGTAGCGCGCCACCGCGGCGTCCAGCCGCCCGTCGCGCACGTCGCACAGCGCGAGGCCCAAGCGTGCGCGGCGATTGTCCGGCTCCAGATCGAGCAGGCTCAAGAATGCCTCCCGCGCGCCTTGGATGTCGCCGGCGCCCAGTCGTCCTTCGGCGATGCCGAGATCACGGTCCACGCGACGGGGACAGAGGCGACCAAAGATACTTGGCCGATCGAAGCGCGCCTTGGCCATGGCGAGCAGCTCCGGACGCAGCTGGATCCGGCTCAAATCCTGGCGAAACTCGCGATCGAGCGCGGCGAGCGACTTGCCGCCCGTCGCCTGCTCCAGCGCTTGCCCGGAGTACCAGGCGCGCAGCGCATCGGCTCCGTAGCGGTCGTGGAACCAACTCACGAACGCACCCGCGACCGTGTACGCCGTGGTGGAAGCCTTGGCCAAGAAGCCCAGCCGAAAGACCGACTCCATCTCCGGTAGCAGCTTCAGGTCGAGCAGCGCCTTGGACCACTCGAGCAAGGTGAAGTCTCCGTGCTCACCGGGCGCTGCCGCGACCGCGATGCCCTCGATGCGTCCCGGATCCGGGACTAGCCCTGCCAGTGGGCCCGCGACGCGAAAGGGACCGGGAGCAAAGGTCGCGGTCACGACGTGCGCCAGCTCGTGGCCCAGCGTCGGGTGCGGAAACCCCGCGGCTTGAATGTAAACCTCGGCTCGCCACGGCTTGGCGATGTACGTGCTGGTGGCGCCCATCAGGGCCCCCTTCTCAGCGTCGGAGGCGAACAAGAAGACGGTGACGTGCTCAGGGCCGCGGACTCCCAGGTAGCGCTCCACCTGCGGCAAGTGACCGACGCACTCGCGCGCCAGGCGCTCGGCGTCCGGCTTGGCCACCGACGCCGAGTAGACCACGCGGCAGCGCCCGAGCTCGAGCTGCCGACCGAGCTGGGCCTCGATGCTCGCGGCCGTGCTGTAGTGGCCAAGGCGCGCCCCGCCCAGCGTGATCGCAACGCTGGTGCCCAGCGCAACCGCGCCGAGCGCCACCAAGCCGGGTCGCCCACGCCACACCAGCCTGTGCTTGCCAAGCTCCAGCGTGCGCACGTGGTACGCGGCGATGAACGTCGCGAGCAGCGTCGAGAGCGTACCCGCCCTGTAGCTCAGCAGGCGGGTGCCTGGATCCACCACCGTGTCGTAGAGCGGGCCGGCGAAGTAACCGACGAAGGGGTCGAAGCCGAACACCATCGGGCTCGTGTAGAAGCGGCCCAGACCGATCGCGAAGCTGCCGAGCGGCGCTGCCACCGAGAGCAGCACGGCCAGCAGGCGCGGACGCGAGCGGCCGGCAGCGAGCAAGCCGGCGACGCCGCCCCACACGCCGCCCGCGATCGCGCCCGGAGTCGGCCCGGTTGCCCACAGCTCGTAGCCGAGCCCTGCGTCGCAGAAGCCGGCGCGCAGGCCGTGCAGCGTGGCGACGAGCGCGCCTGCGGCCGCCAGCACGGCGCCCAAGAGCGCCCCGCGACCGAGCGAGTCGAAGGCGTCGTAGGGGTTGAGGATCGACGAGGGCGCGCGGTAGCGGACGAGCGTGAGCGCCACCGTGACCGCGGCCACCGTAGGCAAGAGCAGCCCAGCGGCCAGCGCCGACTCGTAGCCGGGCCCGCCGAACTGAGGCGCGAAGCCGGTGGCGCCCAGCAGCAGCGTGGCTACGGAAAGGCCGATGCGCTCGCTTCGCGCGCCGAGCAGCGGCGGCAGGCGCCCCGACGGAGCGTCGCTGAGGCCAGCCTCCGGTACCGTGGCGCTCACACGTGCGCTTCGCCAGCGGCCGGAGGCGCGGCGTCGTCTTGATCCGGATCCGGCTCGGGCTCCGCCAGCACCAGCGGCAGCACTTCATCCAGGCGGCTCACGAGGTGGAAGCGCAAGTCCGCCTTCACCTCTGGCGGCACCTCCTCCAAGTCCCGTGCGTTCTTCGCCGGCAGCACGATCTCGCGGATGCCGGCGCGGTGAGCGGCCAGGACCTGATCTTTGATGCCGCCGACCGGCAGCACGCTGCCGCGCAGCGTGAGCTCACCGGCTACCGCGACCTCCGGCTTGACCGGCGCGCGCAGCAGCAAGGACGTGACGGCCACGAACATGGCCACGCCGGCGCTGGCAGCGTCGCGCGCGGAGCCGCCGCGCGGCACGTGCAGGTGCAGATCGATCGTCTTGAGCCACTCCGGATCCAGCCGCAAGCGGTCGGCGCGCGAGCGCACGAACGAGACGGCGGTCGTAGCCGACTCCTTCATCACATTGCGCAAGCTGCCGGTGATGTAGATCTCACCCTTACCCGGCATCCGCGTCGCCTCGATGATCAAGAGGTCGCCGCCGGCGCCCGAGACCGAGAGGCCTACGGCGACGCCCGGCGCCAGCTTGCGCTCGGTGAGCTCCGGCCGGTGCTTCTCCGGGCCGAGCAGCTCGCGCACCAGCTCGGCCGTGACCGAGGTGTGCGGCGGCGCAGAGCCGTCTGCGATCTTGACCGTGACGTCGCGGCAGACGGCCGCCACTTCACGCTCCAAGTTACGCACGCCTGCTTCACGCGTGTAGTGATCGACCAAACACTGGATGCCCTCGTCTTGGAACTCGATCTGCTGGGTGGTGAGCCCATGCTCTTTGATCTGCTTCGGAACCAGGAAATGCCGAGCGATGGAGCATTTTTCCGCGCGGGTGTAGCCAGGCACCTCGATCATCTCCATGCGATCGCGGAGCGGCTCCGGGATGTTGCCGCGGTAGTTGGCGGTGGCGATGAACATCACCTCCGACAAGTCGAACGGCAGATCGATGTAGTGATCTTGGAACGTGTCGTTCTGCGCGGGGTCCAGCACCTCGAGCAGCGCTGCGGCGGGATCGCCGCGCATGTCCGCGCCCATTTTGTCGACCTCGTCCAACACCAGCACGGGGTTGCGACAGCCGACCTTCTTCAGCGCTTGAATGATGCGGCCGGGCAGCGCGCCCACGTAGGTGCGGCGGTGCCCGCGGATCTCCGCTTCGTCACGCACGCCGCCGAGCGAGATGCGACCGTAGCGGCGGCCCATGGCCCGCGCGATCGAGCGGCCGAGCGACGTCTTGCCCACGCCGGGCGGGCCCACGAACAGGAGGATCGGCCCCTTCTTGTCCTTGCGCAGCTGGCGGATGGCCGAGTACTCGATGATGCGCTTCTTCACGCGATCGAGCCCGAAGTGGTCCTCGTCCAAGCAGCGCTTGACCTCTTTGACGTCGATGCGGTCCGGCGTGGTGCGCGTCCACGGCAGATCCGCCAGCCACTCGACGTAGGTGCGGGTGACCTGAAACTCCGCCGACTGCGGCTGCATGTTGGACAGGCGCGCCAGCTGCTTACGCGCCGTGCGCTCCGCGTCAGCCGGCAGCTCTGCGCGAGCGATGCGATCGCGCAAGGCCTCGACCTCGTCGTCCTCGCTGG
>JAEYOT010000350.1 GCA_023411445.1 Pseudomonadota bacterium | reverse complement strand
GGCGCTGCTCCTGACAGCTCGACGTCTCGGATCCGAGATAGAGCGGCTGGCTCATCTCGTTCTCAATCGTCACCATGAGTGACCAGGTCCCAGCGTCGGCGTAGCTGGTGCACGGCTTGGCGGGCGCGGAACCGGTTCCAGCATGGCCACCCGTGCCGCTCGTCCCACCCTGCCCGGCCGCGCCGCCTCCAGGCGCCCCGCCAGCGGAACCCGAGCCCGCTTGACCACCGGCACCGCCGCCGTCCGCGGTGACAGCCGGCTCATCGCTACAACCGCACGCGCCCAGCGCAGCGAGCACCACAGCGAAGCGAAGGCCCAACGACATGCCCTAATTGTTAGAAGAGCCACGCCGGCGGGGCTAGCCGAATACCGCCGCCAAGCGGCGCGGGACGGACACCATCACTGTGAAACTAGCGTGGCGGTGTCCTTCGAGGCAGTGACAGCGCTTCTTTCTAGCATCGTCAGCTAGCCGCCGGCGCCTGGGTCAGTGCACGACTGGGTCGAAGGACTCGCAGGGGAACGAGATCGCCAAGTCGTGACCACCGCTCTTGATCGCTTCGCACGCGTCGCCCAAAAGCTCGATCTGGCTGGGCGTGTTCACTTGCCAACCATTCGGATCGTCCAGCGTGAGCGGCTCTCCGTCCAGCGTGACCTTGCCGGTCGACTCCTTGCCTGGCGCGATCTCTCCGTCCAGGTCGATCACGCACGAGCGCACACCGTCGATGATCTCCTCGAACGCCTTTGCCAAAGCTCCCGGGCTGAAGCCGGGATAGACCTCGCCGCCGCCCGCCGCCGCCACGTCCTCCAAGTGCTGCTGAAGCGAGGCGTTGCTGGGAGTGCTCACGTTGATCACGTGAATCGTGATGTCCTGATCGTAGATCTCCCGAGCCGTGGCGACCACATCCGCCTGGAATTGGTCGAAGACCCCCGGCTCCCTGCATTCCTGCGGAATACTCGGCCGACCGCCTGGATCCGCGCAGTTACAAGTGTCCGGCTCGCCATCGGTCGCCAGCACGATCAGCTTCGGCCCCGGCTCGTCGAACGCGCTCAGGGTGGACGCTGCCGCCAGCAGCGACTCGCGAGTGGGCGTGTCGTCCAAGATGTCGCTGCAGAGAAACTTGTCGAGCATGGCCTGGTGGTTGTTCAGCGCGATCGGCACGTCGATCAGCACTGGGCAAGTCGCACCGTTTTCGTTGCCGTTGCTCGAGGAGTAGAGTGACATGCCGAAACGCACCCGCTCCTCCAACGGCTTGACGATGCCCTTCTCGGGGTTCATCAAGACGTCCCTCACCACGTTCCAGCGCCAATCACCATTGGTCGGGCAGTCCCCCAACGTGTAAGTGCCGCTATCCACCGCTTCTTTCACGGCAGCGCCGAAGCCGTCCTCGTCCCTCATCGAGGCGGAGCGATCGATCAGCAGCAGCACGGTGGGGATTTGCGGCTCGAACGAGACATCCACCTCGATGCAACCGGGAGCGCCGCCCGTGCCCGGTGAGTTGCCTTCACCGCCCACGCCGATGACGATGTCCCGATCCGTCGGACAGGTCCCATCATCTCGGCACACCGCGTCCTTCTTGCAGACTCCCTCGGCGCCCGGCTCGCACGGGACCGCGCAGCGGTTCAGCGACGAGCAGACCAGCCCGTCGCCGCAATCCCCGTCAACGCCGCAGTCCCGCCCCAAGCCGCTCGAGCAGAGCCCGCTGGGCAGGCAGGCCTCTCGGCCGCAGCTATTACCCGCGAGCTCCGTGCAAGGAGCCACGCACACGCTACCGTGACACAGTAGTGAGCCCGTGCAATCCGCGCTGACCGCGCACGGTTCCCCAATGGAGGCGCCGCCCGCGACCGGCTCATTACTAGGCAGCAGCTCGGGGTTTGACCCGCAGGCGGCTGCTAGCCAGAGCGCGACCGCGCCCATGGCGGACGCACGAACGGACATGGATTTCCAGCGACTCAGAGCCTTCACGACCAACCTCCGACCTGCGGGGAACCTAGCTTATCGGCGCGCTCGGCGCCATCACGTACGAGGAACATTCAAGGACGGAGTGACGAGGAGCGGCCCGACCTCATCACCAAACTTCTTCCCCACTTCACAAAGTCCGAGCGCAGCTCTCCGCGCGCCCGCGTAGCGCGCTCACGCTCACGCTCACGCTCACGACGCGCCGCGCTCGCGACGACGTCGAAGGAGGGCGAAGCCCTGCTGGAGCGAGACGAGGCCGACGCAGATCAGCGAGCTTTCCAGCAGATTCTCGCCGACGTAGGCGGTCAAAAGGTCCGTCCAGCGCGCGGCGGCTTCCCCCAGGTAGACGGTCAGGGCGTTGAGCAAGGCTTGGCCGAGCGCGAACGCCAGCAGCGCGACGATGGGCCTGGCCCGCGCCGCTCCCGCCAGCACCGCCACCACCGGCGCCGGCGCGACGACCAGCACGAGCGCACCGAAGCGCTCGAACTGCCGCTCGACCCAGGTAAGGAGCTGGGCCAACGTGGGGTAGCGCTCGTCGAGCCAGCCCAAGGTTTGTCGACCGTAGAAGTGGCCCAAACCGAAGGCGCCGATGCCGGTGAGCACTCGGCGCAGCGTGGCGACCGCGATGAGCGCCGCCGGATCCACGCTAGCGGCGGCCAGCGCGACGTGGTGGGCGGCCGGCGAGACGGCCACGAGCAGCAGCGGGCTGGTCACCAGCAGGTAGGGAGACAAGGCCGTACCGAGCAAGCTGGCCAGCGTCACGACCGTGAGCAGGGCGAAGACGGCCCTCCGGAGACGTTCGGTGCGGAACTCGCTCAAGTGCTGCAAAGCATAGGCGCCAGGACGGGTCGCCGCCAGTCTGGCCTGCAAAATTGCAGCACTACGACAACACTACTAGCCGGTGCTCTTGCGAACGCGCCCGCTGATGGGCGCCGGGTTCTTGCTCGAGCGCTCGCGCGCCGCGCGCCGGATCGTGCTGATCAGGTCGTCCAAGTTGACGGGCTTGACTAGGAAACGGTCGGCGCCCAGCGACGCCAAGAGCTGCCACTCCTTGGGCCCGCCCGAGGCGCTGACCACGATGATCGGAACCTGCTCGGCTTGCGGCTTGGCCCGCAGCAGCGCCGTGACCGCCATGCCGTCCATCTCCGGCATCTGTAGGTCGAGCACGATCACCGAAGCGGGCTTATCGTCGAACGACTCGATCGCCTTGCGACCATCCGGCACGCACTCGATGTCCGCGCCCGGAAACTCCTCGGCCAGCACGATCTGAAGCAGCTCGCGGAAGTCCGGATCGTCCTCGGCGACCAGGATGCGGACCGGCTCCAGGCTGTCGTTTCTGGCTTCGATCAACGCACGGCGAAACAGCTCCACGCTCTGCGTGCGCTGCTTCGGGTCCTTGGCCAGGGCTTGCTGCAGCACTTGATCGAACGCGCGCGGGAGATCACGGCGCACGTCACTGGCGAGCGGGATGCTGGCGGTGGCGTGCAAGACCGCGAGCGCTAGATCGTCGGAGGCGCTGTACGGCGGCTCGCCCGTGAGCAGCTCGAACGCCAAGCACGCCAGGGAGTACAAGTCGCTCTGCGGAGTGGCGCCGCCGTCGGTGTGCACGTCGAACTGGATCTCCGGCGCGATGTAGCCCGGAGTTCCGACGACTTCTTTCAGGGTGGCGCCATCTTGAAACTGTACCGCGAGGCCGAGGTCGGAGACGCGGGCGCGCAGCTCGGCGTCCAGCAGGATATTGCTCGGCTTGATATCGCGGTGCAGCGTACCGGCAGCGTGGATCGCGCTCACGCCCAAGCACACCTGGTTGAGGATGCGAAGCGCTTGGTCCAGATCCGGATGCGGGCGCTGCTCTTCCAGCCACCCTTCCAGCGTCTGCCCCTCCACCAGCTCCATCACCATGAACGGGCTGCCGGCGTGCTCACCAAAAGCGTGAATCGTCACCACGTTCGGGTGGCTCACCAGCGCCATGGCCCGCGCCTCGAGCATGAAGCGCGGTCGAAAGTCCTCCGCGTGGAGCGTGCCGCGAATCAGCTTGATCGCCACGCGCCGCCCCAGCACGCGATCCGTGGCTGACAAGACGATACCCATCGCGCCCCCGCCGAGCTCGCCGTCCACCGTGTACACGTCGCCGATCACCTCGCCGGGCTGCGGCATGGTCACGAGCTCACCCCGCAGGCGCAGCTCGCTCATCTCGATGCGACGCGGATCCGTGGGGTCCACGAAGCGCGTCTCCCCCATCCTGGGGTCCGTATCAGCCGACGGATCGACCGTCGGTAATTTGCGGGGTTGCATCGTGGTGGCCGCCCGGTTGCACGTGGCGTGCCCGGCTGCAGCGCAGTGAGAAATGCCGCCTCGCCTCCCAGTCACCGTGCCAAATTACCACACCGTGGCGAGGTCGCAATGGATCTTGGACAGGAGAACCCTCGCAAACTATCCCGGGTGAGAT
>JAEYOT010000198.1 GCA_023411445.1 Pseudomonadota bacterium | reverse complement strand
AAACAAGTGAGAGCCCCGCACCCTCATCGAAGAGAGCTCTTGGGATGATGCCGTGTCTGGTACGGAGCCGCTCGGCTTCGTGCTGCGCGGCCTGGCTTCCCGCATCTCCGCTCGGCTCACGGCGCGGGGTGAGGCAGCGGAGGTGCTGGAGGTCACGCTGCTGCACGATCCAGTCATCGCGCGTTTCCGCGGTGTGCCAGCGCAAACGGAGCTTCAGTTCAAGCTCTCCCAGCCGCTCCATCGCGAGGCGGAGCTGCGGCGCATCATCGCCTCGCGGCTGGAGCGCTTGAAGCTCGCGGCGCCGAGCGTGGGAATGCGGCTCACGGTGCCGCGGCTGGCACCGCTGATGCAGCGCCAGCTCTCGCTCAATGAGCTGCTCGCCGGTGACACCACCAGCGGTGAGGAGGACTTGCCCCTCGTCTTGGCGGAGCTGAGCGCGGACATTGGAGAGGGCAACGTCGGCGTGCTCAGCTTGGTGGACGCGCACCGGCCAGAGTCGCGGAGCAGCCAAGGTGCCGCGTTGCCGGAGCCAGTGCTGAGCGGCAGGCGCCCCATTAATTTGGGGCGAGCGGAGCCGGCTCGGCTCGCCCCCAAAGCGCTCCGCAAGACAGAGCCGCCCATCTGGTCTCGCTTGCCGAGCCCGCCCACCCGGCTCTTGCGCGAGCCGATCGAGCTAAGCTCAGTGATCAGCCCCGGCAGCACCCTGGTGCTCGGCCACACGCTCTACACGATCGAGCGGCTGCGCTTCGAGCAAAGGTTGGATGCCGTGGAGTGGTGGAGTCGCCCCGTCGCTCGGGACTACGTTCGGCTCTGGCTCAGCAGCGAGTCAGGCGGGATGGAGGCGCTGGTTTACGTGGATCGGCAGAACGGTCGCAGGTTCTTGCAAGCCGTGGGCGACTAGGGCGGTAGTTTCTTCGATCTGCGGAAGCGCAGCTGAGCGCCACGACTGCTCCAGGCGTTGGGCTGAGTTTTGGCTCATGTCCGAGCGCGTTTTCCCCGCTAGATGACGCGCGTCCGCCCCGATGAAATAATGCTGCTTTACGCGCAAAGGGACGGCGGCCCACACTGCTCGTCATGGTGGAGCGGCTGGCAGCATGGAACCCCCGGACCTTGGCTCGAAAGTGCGCATGACGGCCTCCTCCTCGCTACCGCCCCCGACGTTGCGCGGGAAAGTCATCGAATCGGACGTGCAGCAAGGCGTGCGCTACCAACTGGAGCGCCACGTCGGTGAGGGCGGCATGGGCATGGCTTACCTGGCTTGGCGTGAATCGCCCGACGGTGTTCAGCCCGTGGTCGTCAAGGTCGTCACGCCCGGTACCTACGGCGATCAGGTCTCCCCCGAGCTCGTGGCGCAAAAAGAAGCTGTCGCGCTCGGGCGCTTGAACGAGTGCGTGCCAGCGTGCCCGTTCGTCGTGCGCTTCGTCGATACCGGCACCATGACCCTGTATGGCAGGGCCACGCCTTGGATCGCCATCGAGTACGTGCACGGGGGCATCGAGGGCACGACGCTCGACGACCGGCTGACGTACTCGGTCATGAAGACAGGCTACGCGTTCGACTCGCAGCGCGCCGCCCACGCCGTGCGCTGCCTGAGCGCCGGCCTCTCCGCCATCCACGGCGTTGGCGTGATCCACCGCGATCTCACGCCGGGCAACGTGCTCTGCTGCGGCTTCGGTGAATCGGAGATCTTCAAGATCTCCGATTTCGGTTTAGCGCGGCCGACCGGGCTCGGGCGCACCTTCGCGGGTCTCGGTTTGGGGACGCCGGGCTTCGCGGCCCCGGAGCAGATCGTGCAGGGGGAATCCGCTGTGGGCTTCGCGACGGACGTTTTCGCGCTGGCCAGCATCCTGTTTACGATCTTGACCAACGAGCCGCTGTTCGAGGGGGATTCACCGCTCATCGTCTACGAGCAAACGTGCGCCAAAGAGCGGCGCAGCATCCTCTCCAGCGAGTACCTGAGCCCGGAGCTGCGCGCGCGCCCGGAGGCGTGTCGCGCGGTGGACGCGGCCATCCAGCGCGCGACCGCGCTCGAGCCGACGCTGCGCCCCGCGACCGCTGAGGAATTTGCGGCCGCAGTGCTGCCCTGGCTCGGTGAGCAGGCAGGGCCGCCGCGCTCCAGCCGCCGCTTGATGAGCTCCATGCTCAGCCTCACGGCGCCAGCGGATCTGGCGGGCTTCGATTGGAGCGTTCGCAGCCGGCCCCGCGACGACATGGTCGTGCAAAGCGCGGCCTGGGACACCGACGGCCATTGCTTCGCTTTCACGCCGCGCGGACCCTTCTTCTGGAGCGGCGACGCTTGGCTCGGCGCCAAGAGCGCGCTGCGCGATCTGCCCCGCGGCATGATCTTCACGCGCCGCTACGAGGCCGGCGGCTGGCTCGTCGGAGGCTCCGGCGGCACCTTAGCGGTGTGTACGACCGCCGGCGTGCGCGATCTGGTGCTGTACCCGGACTCCGGGCTGGAGTTTCTCGACGCCAATGGTCGCTTCGACGATCTGATCACGGCCGTGGGGCGCCGGGCCGGGCAGCCGCCGCTGTTGCTGGCCATGTCCGCTCGCCGCTGGATGAAGCCGCTGCCGCTCGAGGGAGTACAAAACGTGTCCGGCTTGCTGCGGCTGGACGACTCGCGCTGGGTGGTGTGGGGGCGCTTGGCGAACGGTCGGGGCTTTGCCGCCATCTATTCGCCCATGCTGTGGGAGCTGATGCCGCTGCAGGTGCCGCACACGCGTGCGTTCGTCGGTGGCTCCAGCAACGTGGAGCGAGAAATAGCGCTCGTGGTGGGCAGCGATGGCGTGGCCCTGCGCATCGAGCGCGATCAAGCGCACGCCTCGATCGTGACGGGCTCGCCGGACCTGTCCGCCTGCGCGGTGGATCTGCTCGATCGCGAGTGGGTGGCCAGCCTGAGCACGCTGTGGACGCGCGACTCGCGCTCGGCCCAGCCGTTCGTGCCTGCCTGGCAGAACGCCACGTTTCAGGCGCCCTTCGTGAGCCTGATCGCCGACGCGGGGCAGATCCTGGCCATGAGCGCCGATGGTGGCATCGTCGAAGGGCGTCGTAGCGTGGCCGCGCAGAACCGGAAATGAAGAGTGAGCGGCGTCAGTGGGGCTCGCGCCTGCTGGCTCGTGCCGGTGCTTGCTGTCTGCTGTGGCTTTCGACTTGCTCCCCCGAGAGGAGCGTCTCCAGGCACCCGGCCGCTCCGCCAGCCGTGACGGTGACGCCGCAGGCGCGCAGCTCGCCGCCGCCGAGCTCGCCGCCGAGCGAGCTCGTCTGCAGTTGGGCCCGCGGTTGGACCCGGGAGACGCGCGGAGGCCGGGGCGGTCGCTTCGTGCGCGTGACGACGCTGAGCTCGGACGGGCCGGGATCGCTCCGGGCCGCGCTGGCGGAGCCTGGACCGCGCATCATCGTGTTCGAGGTGGGCGGCGTGATCGATCTCGGGCTGTCCAAACTGCGCGTCACCGAGCCATTCGTCACCATCGCGGGCCAGACGGCGCCGTCACCCGGGATCACGCTCGTCCGCGGCGGGTTGGTGGTGGCGACGCACGATGTCGTCATTCAGCACCTCCGGGTGCGGCCGGGCGCAGCCGGGCAGAGCAAAGGATGGGAGCCGGACGGCATCACCACCACGGCGGGCAGCTACGACGTGGTGGTCGACCACTGCTCGCTGACCTGGGCCGTGGATGAGAACTTGAGCGCCTCGGGACCGCGCTTCAACGGCGAAGCGCCGGCCGAGTGGCGGCGTGGCACCTCCCACCGCGTCACTTTCAGTCACAACATCGTGGCGGAGGGCTTGGCGCGCTCCACTCACAGCAAGGGGGAGCACTCCAAGGGCAGCCTGATCCACGACAACGTGGGCGAGGTGCTCGTCTTTGCCAACTTGTATGCCAGTAACGCGGAGCGCAGTCCGCTGTTCAAAGGGGGAGCGCGGGGCGTCGTCGCCAACAACTGGATCGTCAACCCTGGGAAGATCGCCATGGGGTACGCGCTGGTCAGGAAGGAATGGGCGGAACACGCTCCCGAGCTCGGGCAGCTGACCGTCGTCGGGAACGTGCTGTGGCACGGTCGTGACACGCCACCCGCGACGCCGCTCCTGCTCGGCCTAGGCAGCGGACCGTGCGAGGTGTTCTTGTCCGACAACGAGGCGCTGGACCTGCAGCGCCAGCCCGTCGCGTTGCTGGGCGGTGTGCTCGCCAACCTGCAGCAAGTCGAACGGCCGCCGCTCTGGCCACCCGGCTTTCAAGCGATGCCGGCTCGTGACGTCGTCCAGCGGCTGCGGGCTGAAGTCGGAGCGCGGCCGTGGGATCGCGACGAAGTGGATGAGCGCATCGTGCGGCAAGCGCTCGCAGGCGAGAGCGCGATCATCGACTCGGAGGAGGACGTCGGCGGCTACCCGAGGCCGGCCGAAGCGCGCGCGCCATTTCGAGCCGAGGCGTGGGACGAGTGTATGGCAAGCGTAACCTCACCCTTGAGGTAGTGCCTTGAATCAAAGGAGTTAATGATTGGAATTTCTTTGGTTAATTAGAATAGAATTGGCTCCAGAATTGATACTGATAGCGTGTTCAGTAAGTGTTCGCTGAGCTGCTCGGTCGGTCGTCGTTCTCCTTCCTGCGCGGAGCCTCTCACCCTGAGGAGATGGTCGCGCGCGCGGTCGAGCTCGGGCTCGATGCCATCGCCCTGTGTGATCGCGACGGGCTCTACGGCTCGGTGCGGGCGCTGCGGGCGGCGCGTGAGCTCGGCGCGCGCGTCATCGTCGGAGCGGAGCTCACGGTCGGTGAGCACCTCCGAGAGGTGGAACCTCCGGTGCTGGCGCTGCTGGTGCAGACGCACCTCGGTTACCAGAACCTGTGCCGCTTGCTCACGCGCTCTCATCGCGGGCGCGAGAAGGGGACGAGCGCGCTCGATCCTGCCTGGCTGGAGCGTCACCACGAAGGCTTGATCGCGGTGCTGCCGGCGCCGCGCCGACCCGGGGACACGAGCACGCCGACGCCAGCGCTTCTGCAAACGGTTCGTGAAGTGTTCGGCGCGCGCGGCTACCTGGCGGCGTACCGTCACCGCGACGGCTTCGATCGCGAGCGCGTCGCCGCTGTCGAGCGCTGGTCGGCCGAGTACGGGCTGCAGGTGGTGGCGAGCGCGAGGCCGACGTTCCACGCGCCCTCGCGCAAGGCTCTGGCGGACGTGCTGTATTGCATTCGGCAGGGCACCACGCTCGAGCGCGCCGGCACGGCGCTCGCGCCCAACGCGGAGGCCACGCTGGCGTCCGAAGCCGACTTGCGGCAGCGCTTCAGCGATCACCCGGAGTGGGTGGAGCGCGCCGGGGAGGTGGGGGCCGGCCTCACGTTCTCACTGAGCGAGCTCAAGTACCAGTTTCCGTGCACGCTCGAGCCGGGCGAGAGCGCGGACGACAAGCTCCGCCGGTTGACCGAGCTGGGCTTGCAGCAGCGCTTCCCGCGTGGCGTGGAGACGCACGTCCGCGCGCAGGTGGAGAAGGAGCTGGACGTGATCCGGCGCATGGAGGTGGCGCCCTATTTCTTGAGCACTCAAGAGGTGGTGGAGATGGCTCGGGCGCGCAAGATCCTGTGCCAGGGGCGCGGCAGCGCCGCCAACAGCGCCGTCTGCTACGCGCTCGGCATCACGGCGGTGGATCCAGCACGCTCCAACCTGCTCTTCGAGCGCTTCCTGAGCGTGGAGCGAGCCGAGCCGCCCGACATCGACGTGGACTTCGAGCACGAGCGACGCGAAGAGGTGATCCAAGACATCTACCAGCGCTGGGGTCGGGACCGAGCCGCCATGGTCTCGGAGGTGATCTGCTACCGTGGCAAATCGGCGCTGCGCGAGGTCGGCAAGGTGTTCAGCCTGCCGCTGGAGACGGTCGAGCGCCTGAGCTCCTCCATCGGCCACTGGGACGACGCGGAGCAGAGCGAGAAGCACGCGCGTAGCCTGGGCCTGGACGTGGAAGGCAAGCGGCTGTCACAGGTGATCGAGCTGTCGCGCTTGCTGGGCGGCTTCCCGCGGCACCTGTCCATCCACGTGGGGGGCTTCGTGCTGTCGGCCGAGCCGCTCGACAAAGTGGCGCCCATCGAGCCGGCCCGGATGCCGGATCGCACGGTGGTGCCCTGGGACAAGGACGACATCGACACGCTCGGCTTCTTCAAGGTCGACGTGCTGGGGCTCGGGATGCTCACGGCGATCCGCAAGGCTCTGGCCATGATCCACGCGGACGGCGCGCTGCCGGTCCCGGAGGGCGCGCCGCCGATGCCGCCGGACCAGTTCGATCCCATCCTGGCCCTGACGCGCATCCCGCCTGAGGAGCGCGGCGTGTACGCCATGATCAGCCGCGCGGACACGGTGGGCGTGTTCCAGATCGAGAGCCGAGCGCAGATGGCCATGCTGCCGCGCCTGCGCCCGAAGACCTTCTATGATCTCGTGATCGAGGTGGCGATCGTGCGCCCCGGGCCCATTCAGGGCGGCATGGTGCACCCGTACCTGAAGCGCAGAAACGGCGAGGAGCCCGCGAGATCCCCGCACCCACTGCTCGAGCCCATCTTGGCGCGCACGCTCGGGGTGCCGCTGTTTCAAGAGCAGGTGATGGAGATCGCCATCGTGGGCGCCGGCTACAGCGGCGGCGAGGCGGATCAGCTGCGCCGCGACATGGCAGCGTGGAAGAAGAACGGCAGGCTGCTTCGCCATCGCGAGCGACTGCTGGCCGGCTTCGCCAAAAATGGCATCGCTCCCGCGTTTGGCGAGGCGCTGTTCGAGCAGATCAAGGGCTTCGGTGAGTACGGCTTCCCGGAGTCTCACGCCGCTTCTTTCGCGCTTTTGGTGTACGCCTCTTCTTGGGAAAAGCTCAGGTTTCCCGCGCACTTTGCCTGCGCGCTGCTCAACTCGCAGCCGATGGGCTTCTACACGCCTTCCAGCATCATCCAAGACGCCGTTCGTCACGGCGTCACCGTGCGCGACGTGGACGTGACGCGCAGCAACTGGGACCATACCCTCGAGCGGATGACGGACGAGCGCGGCCAGCTTCTGGAGCCCGCCAGCGGCTCGGCGCTTCGCCTCGGCTTTCGCTTGATCAAGGGCATTGGGGAGAGCGTGGCCAAGCGCATCGAGGCTGTGCGCGGTGAGTGGCGCTTCGCCAGCGTGGACGACGTGGTGCGACGCTGTGACTTACGTAAGAGCGACGTGGAGGCGCTGGCTGAGGCTGGCGCGTTCGAGAGCCTCACACCCTCGCGCCGCGCTGCGCTGTGGCAAGCCCGCACGCCGCGCGCCCCTGGCCTATTCGCCGATCGCGCCGTGCCCGAGCCGCGCGAGCGGTTGACGGAGCTCCGCGCCGGTGAGCGGCTGCTGCTGGACTACCGTCACAAAGGCCTCTCGGTCGGCGATCACCCGATGTGCCATTTCCGCGAGAAGCTGCGGGCGCGCCGGGTGCTGACGGCGCGCGAGCTATTTCAGTGCCGGCAGGGCCAGCGCGTGGAGGTGGCGGGCGTGGTGACGTGCCGGCAGCAGCCAGCTACGGCCAGCGGTGTCGTCTTCATCACGCTGGAGGACGAGACCGGCTTCTTGAACCTCGTGCTGTGGAGCCGCGTCTACGAACAGTACCGCCTGCCGGCGCGTCACGCTTCGATCCTACTGGCGCGCGGCGTGATCGAGCGACAAGGCCGCCCCCCTGGCGTGCGCGAGCAAGCTCCCCACGATCCGCTCGTCGACGAAGCCGCCGACGTCGCCCCCGTCATCCACGTCATGGTCGAAGCGCTGCTGAGGCTGGACGTGCCAGGGCGCGACATCGCCAAAGTATCGCGGGATTTTCACTAAGAGCTCAGCGCTGGCCCGGCAAGGTCGGGCGCTCGAACAGCGGCGCCTCCGCGGCGGAGCGCGGCTCCGGCGAGCCTGCCGGCGCCAACCAGCGCAGACGGCACTCGACGTCTCGCCGCTCGCTCGCGTGCTCACCCCGCTCCAGCCAGATTCGCTCCCCGCCACGCACGAGCCGCCCGTCGATGACACAGCCCTGCTCCGGTCCGAGCGGCGTGCCAGCGCCGCCATCTACGCCATATGGGCCGGAGCGCAAGATCTCGAACGTCCCGCGCTCGGGCAGCCAACTGCCCAGCACGTCGATCTCGCTCGTCACCAGCACGTAGTTTTGCGCGAGCATGCGCCGATCTTCCGGCTCTACCAGCCCTCGGCGGTATTGACCCGTGACCGCAACGGGTGGCGCGACGCGACGGATGATCTCGCGCAGGCTTTCTCTGCGCCCCGCACGGACGTCTTCTGCGAGCAGCGAATGAACCATCCAGGCTGCCGCCGGAGGGGGACGCGAGGCCACCAGCCCGGTCATATCCAGCACTGGCTCGTGCGGCCGCGTGAGCGCTTCGACGGCCGCGACCACCTGCAGCTGACCCGCGAACGTCTTCAATCGGAAAGCATCGAAGCTCTTTTCGTACCAAAGCGCACCGGCGCCCAGCAGCACCGCTGAAAACCCGGCTCCGCGCAGCCCGCGCCTCGAAAGCACCGCTGCGCGCTGCCCCAGCACCTTCAGCCCCTCCGCGGCGAGCAGCAGCACCGGCACCGAGAGCCAGATCGAGTTGTAGGGAAACAACGTGGGGTTCGGCAGCACCGAAAGCCAGGCAAAGCCTGCGACGAGCAGCGGCAATAAGCCCGTCGAGGTTAGGAGCGAGCGCGGTCGGGAGAGCGTCGCGATAGCGCCCACGAGCGCCAGAGCGGCGTGTAGCGGAGCCTGCTCGAGCATCGAGATGGCGACTGGAAGCTGCTTCAAGCGATAGGGTGGTGCGGTGGAGGCGAGGCGGAAGAAGCGCTGGGCGTCCAGGTAGGCGTCCAGCGCGCCCACTGCGTGCAGCGTGAGCGCGGAGATGGCGGCGCCCAAGGCGAAACCCAGCGCCGTGGCGCCCAGCGCTCGCTGCAAGGCGGGCCGCCGCGCGGGGGCAACGCGCGCCACCAGCCAGATGGCGAGCAAGAGCAATGGACCCAGCGTGACGACGGCTTTGAACGAGCAGGCTTGAATCAACGCCAGCATCGCGCCCGCTAAGCCGAGCTGCAGCCCGGTAGCTCGCCCCTCCCGAGCTCGTTCGCCGAGCGCGTGCAAGGCGACCAAACCCAGCGCGAAGAAATGATCGTGCCGCACCTCGAAGCCGTGGCGGAACAGCGGCACGTAGCTGACCGCTAGCAAGAGCGCGACGCCGAAGCCGGCCTTGCCGGGCAGCGAACGTTGGGAGCGCGCCAGCGCGGCGCACAGGCCGAGCAGCAGCAGGGCGTAGTCGACGCGCAGCCCGAGCCAGAGACTCTCCGTGGAAGGCAGCAACCGGGCGATCGGTGCCAGCACCACCACGTACAGCTCGGCCGGCGTCGCCCAGCCCGCGAGGCCGTAGCGCTCGACCAACCGCATGCAAAAGAGCGACCCCACCTCGTCGACGTGCATGTGCCGCACGACGCCGTACCTGGCTGTCACTCCAAATAGCGCCAGGGCGGCAGCGACCAGCAGCCACGTGACGCGCGAACCTCGGCTCGGAGGGCATAGACTCACGAGAACGCGTCACGCTAAGAGGTCGGGGAAAATCGCGCAACTGTCGCGGTCAGCGACCGAGCAGCTGGCATGAAGCGGAGCGGCTGTGTCTTGGCGGCGCTGTGGGTCATAGTCAGCTGTGGGCAGGAGCTCGAGCTGCCTCAGGTGTCCGAGCCAGCGGGCGCGGCTGCCGGAGCCCCAGCGAGCGGCGTTACCGGTCGCGCTGGCGCGAGCGGCGCGGCCAGCGCCGGCCGCCTCAACGTACCGAGTGGTGAGGGTTTCACGAGCGGGCGCGGTGGCGAGGGCGGGGAAGCGAGCGGCGGCGCAGGGGCCGGGCAGGCGGGGAGCGTTGACG
>JAEYOT010000295.1 GCA_023411445.1 Pseudomonadota bacterium | reverse complement strand
CGGCGTGGCCGAGCCAGTAATGCTGATCGATGGCCCGGCGCACGGCCACGACCAAGTCATCGAAGGTGCGCCGAGTCGGCTTCTCGGTGCCCGCCAGCTTGCGGATGCTGAGCATCTCGCTGATGCCAGCCACGAGCGGCGCGTTGCCCACCTTGGCCAAGTACGAGCCGTCAGTCGGCGCGGCCGCCGCGAACTCGGCAGTGGTGAAGGGCGTCTGCCAGATCTGCACCGGGTGCAGGCGCGTCGGCTCCGCTTCGGGCCGGAAGACCAGCATGGTCCCGTCGTCCGCCAGGCTGTAGCCGTGGCAGCGCATGGGGTTTCTGACCTCTTTGGCAATCAGGTTGTAAGGGAGCAGCTCGTACTCACCCTGCTCGCGGCGATAGAACACGTAGAGCACGTCCTCCCCGTTGGGCGAGGTAATGGTGCGGCGGTACTCGAGGCCGTCGTTGTCGCCGTCGAACAGCTTGTACTCGCCGGTCGTGAGGTAGTACCCGCCGGGGAAGATCAGGCCGTGATCTTCCGGCAGCTCGACGCAAGCCACGCCGAGCGCGTCCACGCGCAGCACCTCTTGAGTGCGCCCGTTGTAGATCAGGTAGCGCGTCTTCTGCTCGCGGAAAGGCCGAATCTTGAGCAGGAGCAGCCCAGCCACACGCGCGTAAGCGATGTCGGCGTCGTCCAGCGTCTGGTTGGGATCGTCGACTGGCTCGCGGTAGATGCCGAGGCCGTCCTCCGTGTTGTTCTCGATCTTGATCGTAAGATCGCCGTTGATGGTCTCGACGAACACCTCGTTGAGCACGCTGATGTGCGGGTGCTTGCCGGTGACCTGGTCCTCGCGGCGCGTGCTGGTCCACTCGAACGGGTGGCGGCGGGGCGGCTTGAAGTCGTCCTCACCGCGCGCATCCATGAACGTGACGCGACCGCGCGCGTCCTGCGCGAAGCGGAAGATCTTGGCGTCGTTGGCGGTGGCGCCGATCTGCACGGCGATCAAGAGCCGCGAGTCCGTGCGCACCAGCTGCAGCAGCCGCGCGTCCTTGTAGTAACGGAAGGCCTCGCGGAACAGCTTGTCGAACTCGGGGTCCGCCAAGAACGCGCCGGGCCCTTCGAACGGTTGCTGGCTGAGCTCGTAGCCGTCGCCTTGCTTCTCGAACTTGAACAGGCTGAGCACGTCCTCGACGCGCGTCTCCGACTTCAGCCCGATGAACACCTCGAAGCCGAACAGGAGCTGCCCCGCGACGCTGACCACGTCGCGCGGCATGCAGTTGTTCTCGGTGCGCAAGCGCTCCGTGGCGACCAGGGTCAGCTCGCCGCCGCCGAACAGCTGCTTGCGCCTCTGGTTCAGCTGGTCGGCGCGCGTCGCCAGGTCCGTCGCGCGCTCCAGCAAGCGCCGCCGAATGACGTCGTAGCTGCCGCCTTCGAGCTGCTGCTCTTGCGCCTCAGTCATGGCGCCCCCATCGTGGCGCCCAACAGCGAGATTTTCGGGACAATCAGGCGCCTCTCAGGTGCGCTTGCCCGAGCCTTTGGGATCCTTGGGCGCGAGCTTCTCCAGCGCGGCCGCGATGGCAGCGCCGGACTGCCCGTCACCGTCCCCCGCCATGTTGTCCACCAGCGCGCGCAGCGTGTCCGACTGCTCGAGCGCGCCTTCCACGGACTGGCCGAGGGAGATGGCGCTGACGAAGCGTTGGAAGAACTGCCCGTCGCCGCCCACGATGTTGATCTTCGCCTTCGACATGGCCTCGGCCAGGATCTGCGCCTGCGCCGCCACCACGTCCTTCCGTACCTTGAGGGACTCGATGGTGAGCAGCCGCTCGTTCTCCAGCTTGAGCCGGTACTCTTCGTGGCCACGGCCGGACTCGTCGAGCGACTTCATGCTGGCGGCCTTCTGTGCCAAGCCTTGCGCCTCGGCCGTCAGCTTCTCGCGGATGGCGGCGGCCTCGGCCACGCCTTGCTTCTCCACGGCGGCGGCCTCCGCTTCGCGCACGCGCACGCGCGCGAGACCCTGCTTTTCTTCGCCGGCGGCCTCGGCGGCCAGCTTCTCCAGCGCCACCTTGGCCTCGGTCAGGCCGACCTTCTCGCTGGCGGCGGCGTCCGCTTCCTTCACGCGCGCCTTGGCCAAGCCCTCCGCCGCCGCCTCGGCCTGCACGCCCTCCGCGATGCGGATCTTCGCGCGCGCCAGCTTGTCGGCCGTGTCTAGCTCCGCCTCGGCCGTGACCACGCGCTCGCGCGCCCTGATTTTGGCCACTTCCTCGGCGGCCTGCGCGGCCTTCACTTCCTTGGTGGTGACCTCCGTAGCGGCCGCTTCCGCCGCGATACGCACGACCTCCTTCTCACGGTTGGCCTGCGCCACGGTGCGGATGTCTTTGATCTGCTCCTCCTCGGCGGCCACGCTCTTCTCCACCGCGATGCGATCGCGCACCACATTGGCGATCTCTTTCTTCTGCAGCTCCACCTCTTTGTCGCGCGCGATGGTACCGAGCGCCACCTCGCGCTCGCGCGCGATGATCTCCAGCTGGCGCGCCTTCTCCACGCGCTCCTGCTCGACCGCGATTTCGCGCTCCTTGTGCTTCTGCGCGATGGCGATGCCACGCTCCTTGGCCTGATCCGCGACCAGGGACTCCTCGTCGTTCTTGATCACGATCAGCGCCGTCTTCTTGCGCTCGTCGCTGGCCACGCGCAGCGCCTCGTTCTCCTCGCGCGACTTGGCGACGGCGATCTCCTTCTCCTTCTTGGCCTCCGCCTCGGCGCGGCGCTGCTCGAAGCGGAAGAGCGCCTCGTCCGCGTGCAGGTTCTGGCTGCCCATCTCCATGCGCTCCTTCTGTCGGAGCTCGTTGGTCTTCACGTTCTGGATCACGGTAAGGTCCGTGATCTTGCGGATGCCGTCGGCATCCATGATGTTGTCTTTGTCCAGGTGCTCGAGGGGCGTCTGCTCCAGATAATCGATGGCGGCGTCGTCCAGGATGAACCCGTTCAGGTCCTTGCCGATCACCTCGATGATCTTGTCCTTGAAGTCGTCGCGCTTGGTGTAAAGCTCGTCGAAGTTGAAGTGCTTGCCGACGGTCTTCAGCGCCTCGGCGAACTTGGAGGAGAACAGCTCTTCCAGCGCTTTGGGGTCGCTGGCGCGCGCGCAGCCGATCGACTGGGCCACCTTCAGCACGTCGTCCACCGTCTTGTTCACGCGCACGAAGAAGGTGACGTTGATGTCCGCGCGGATGTTGTCGTTGCAGATCAGGCCTTCTTTGCCGCGCCGATCGATGTCGATCGTCTTGACCGAGAGGTCCATCGTCTCCGCACGATTGATGATCGGGTAGACCACGGCGCCGGTGAAGGCCACGATCGGCTCGCTGCGCATGGTGTTGATCACCAGCGCGCGTCCCTGGTCCACCTGCCTGTAGAAGCGCGCGACCAGCGCCAGCAATCCGAACAGCAAGAAGGCGATGATCCCAACGACCACCAGAACCGGAACCAGCCCGAGCGTTTGACTATCCCCAAAATTCATCGCCGCACAGAATGCCCCAACGTGGCGATGATGTCTCTCACACGCGTGAGCTGAACAGGCGAGCTTGTAGGCACGCAGGCCGTGAGGCCGAGTCGCTCAGCGCAGGCCGAAACAGCCCTTCACCCGGGCCATCGGGCGGTCACACCCATGCAGGCGGCTCAGCGAGCGTAGCTCGAACGAGAGCACGCCTCCTTCGAGCGTCACCTCGTTGTTGGCCCCGCCATCGCACGTCTCCAGCGCGGAGCCGAAGGCGCGCAGCGAGACCACACCGCAAGCAACACTTGTGCCCTTCTCGCGGAGCGGCTCGTCCAGCTCGAGCTCCAGCGTGCCGGCGGGACCAGTGTCCACGAGCAGCTTGGTCGAAGCATCGCCGGCAGCGTCGCTTAGCCAAGCGTTGGACGTCTTGTCGTGGACCTGCACGACCTCACCGTCGATCGTGCCCTCCAACTTCAGCTCGGCAGGCTGACACGCAGGCACGACCGGCTGAGCGCCCCCCGTTCCCGCGACGCCCGCGCCTGCGACGCCTGAGCTGATGCCACCCATCGAGCCGCCGTACCCGTCACCCTGCGACCACGGGTTGTCTCCGATTGTGCGTCCCCCGCATGCGCTGGCCAAGAGCCCGAGGCACGCAGCGGCCAGCAACCAGCTTCGCATGCTCCCGAGCATGGCAGCCGGCTGGGACGAGCGCCGCCCTCGCCACGAGGTCACGAGCGGCCCGCCAGCACGTCGCGCATCGGCTCCACCAGGTAGGTCTCGCGCTCGGCGTCGTAGTCCACGATCAAGGCTTGGTCGCCGCGGGCGAGCTTTTGGTCGCCGTCGACCCGCACCCGCACCACCAGGCCAGCGCCGCCGTCCGGCAGCGTGGCCTCGCCGAATTTGTCCGTGACCGAGCCGGTGCGCACGATGCAGGTGCGGCCGATGAAATCCGCGCGCGCGGGGGCCAGCTTGGGCGCGAACACCTTGGCCAGCGGCCGGGCGGCGATGGAGGTGAGCGGCAGCGCCAGGATGAACGAGGCCAGCAGCACGCCGAACGACAGCGGCGCGCCGAGCAGGCTCGGTGCCAGGCGAGAGACGCTCTGCATCGCGACCACGCTGCACAGCCAGCCGAACGTGATGATCAGGCTGAACACCACCGTAGCCGGCACCGAGCGCAGGTGCAGCGCGCTCATCAACGCCGCCAGCACGCCGTGCGAGTCCCCATCACCGTCGAGATCCAGATCCAGATCGCCGCCCACGCTGCCTTCCAGCACGCCTTTGGTGGCGCCCTCCAGCGCGCCCTTGGTCGCGCCCTCGAGCATGCCTTTGGTGGCGCCCTCCAACGCGCCCTTGGTCGCGCCCTCCAGCGCGCCTTCGGAGCCTTCACCGATGTGAATGACGCCGACCATGACGAAGCTCCAGTAGATCAGCACCACACCGAGCAGCACCGTGAACACCACGCTCGGAAACGACAGCGCCAGGTTGAGCACCTCAACCATGCGCCGGAGCCTCGCCGCGGCTACTCTGCAGCTCCACCAAGATGCGCTCGAGCTTGTCCGCGATGTCGCGCAGCGTGGCCTCCGAGCGAGCGCCCTCCTGCTCACGCCGCTCCGCCTCGCGCGGCGGATCGAACGCGCGTGACGCCAGCGCGGGCCCGTAAGCCATCAAGGCAGCGCCGATCGTCTTGCCCGCGTCCGTGCAGGCGAAGATGTCGGAGTAGCCGACGCTCAGGTTGGTCGCGACGTACACGAGCGCGTCGTAGAACGTCTTGATCTTGGGGTTGTGACCGCGCTCCGCGGCGTAGAAGGCCGCCGACCCCGCCAGCACCGTCAAAAGGACGCTCTGCATCGGGTTCTGCGCTTGGCGCTCCCGCGCGACCTGCTGCAAGCTGGACAGCCACTGCTCCGGCGGCTTGCCGGATCCGACACCCATCAGCAGCCCCAGGGTCAGCAGCGTGCGGTCGTTCATCGGCGCAGCGCTCCAGCATAGATCAGCGGCGTGCGCGCTGGCCAATCACCGCAATTTTGCCGGGAATTTGCGGATCTACAGCGAGCTGGGATCCGCCGGCTGCGCAGCAGCGTGGCTCTTCCGCGTCAGATCCTTTGCCACGCGAGGACGCTGGCGCCTCGCTGCCCTTCTCGTGAAACCGAAACGCCGACGCTCTCATGGGGGAGCCGCCCCCCTCACGCCGCCTCGGGCGCAGCCAGAATCAGCTGCAACCGAAGATAAACCGAGTTGCGCTCGGGGCATCCTGAAACTATGCCCCCCGGGTGGGGCATTCCCGATTCCTCCGCATTCTTAATCTGACGCTCGCGCTCTCCGCGGGCTCCTTACTCACCAATGTGAACGTCGCGCTCGCCGAGCCGACCGCTGCCGATCGCGCGACGGCGCGCACGCTCGCGCAGGAAGGCTACGTCGCGCTGCGTGATAAGGACTACGCGACCGCCGCCGATCGCTTCGGCCGCGCGCTGGCCTTGGTTCATGCGCCCACCCTCTTGCGCGACTTGGCCCGCGCGCAGGTCGGCTTGGGCAAGCTGGTGGACGCGCACGAGAACTACAGCTTGATCATCCGCGAGGGTGTGGCGCCGGACGCGCCGGCTTCCTGGGTGCAAGCGCTGGCCGATGCCAAGGCCGAGATCGTGGCGATCCCGCCGCGGCTACCTTGGGTGACCATCACCGTGACAGGGCCGAGCGAGCCCACGGTCACGATCGACGGCGTGGCGGTGGCGGCGGCCTCCTTGGGCGTCAAGCGGCCTGCGGATCCGGGCCGCCACGAGATCCGCGCGTCCGCGAAGGGCTTTTACACCGCCAAGCGGGTCGTGACGCTGCGCGAAGGCGAGTCGGTCAACATTCATTTCGATTTGGAGGACGCTCCTCCCGACGCGCCGCCCGAGCCTGAAGAGACGGACGAGCCGTTCGCGGAGCCGCCGCCGGAGCCGGCCTGGCGCCAGCCCGCCATCATCTCGGCCTTCGCCGTGGGCGGCGCCGGCTTGGTGCTGGGCAGCGTGACCGGCGTGATGGCGATCACCAAACACAGCAAGCTGAAGACGGGCTGTCCGGACGCGACCTGTGGTCCTGCGTACCAATCCGAGCTCGAGAGCTATCACACGATGGGCACGCTCTCGACCATCGGCTTCATCGTGGGCGGCGTGGGCGTCACTACCGGCGTCGCGCTGCTCTTGGTCAAGCCGCCCGCCAGCGTCCAAGCCGACACCGGCCAGCGGCACGTGCCGCGGAGCGCGCTGCGAGTGACACCGTTCATCGGCCTGACTGGGGCCGGCGTGGAAGGGACGTTCTAATGAGCTCGTTCAAGACACTCACGGCGCTCCTGATGGGGCTGTGCCTGCCGCTCGCGGGCTGTAACAGCCTGCTGGGCGACTTCAAGTACGATCCCAAGGGCGGTAAGAGCAGCGGCGGCGGCGTGCAGGGGGACATCTTCGTCGATCCCGTCGATGGGCTCGTGACCACCGAGCAAGGCGCCAAGGCCACCTTCAGCATCGTGCTGAAGCGCCAGCCGACGGACACCGTGACCATCGCGCTCTCCAGTAGCGATCCCGCCGAGGGCTCGGTCACCCCCATCGCCGTCTCGTTCACGACGGACAACTGGGCTGCGCCGCAGATGGTGCAGGTGGTGGGCGTGGACGACGATCTGGCCGACGGCACCAAGGAATACACGGTGCGGACGTCGCCGGCCACGAGCAACGACGAGAGCTTCCACAACCTCGACCCGATCGATCCGAAGCTGAAGAACATCGACGACGAGACGGCCGGCTTCACCGTCACGCCGCTCAAGGGCTTGGTCACGACCGAGTCCGGGGGCGAGGCCACCTTCACGGTGGCGCTGAACCGCGCGCCGACCGCAGCTGTCTCGATTTCGCTCGCCTCTGATAACCCGGCGGAGGGCGTCCCCTCACCCGAGATGCTGACGTTCACGCCGGAGAACTGGATGGCGCCGCAGCCGGTGACGGTGACGGGCGTCAATGACGACGCCGCGGACGGCCCGCAACCCTACAAGATCGTGACCGGCGCCGCCAGCAGCGAGGACGCCGACTACAACCTGCTGGATCCGGACGACGTCGAGCTGATCAACCAGGATAACGACACGGCCGGCGTGACGTTGATGCCGGCGACGGGGCTGTTCACCTCCGAAGGCGGCGACATGACGTCGTTCAACATCGTGCTCAACTCGCCGCCGGGCAAGGACGTGCTCATCCCGCTCAGCAGCAGCAACGAGCTGGAAGGCCTGGTTACTCCGCCGAGCGTGCTGTTCACCCCGCTCAACTGGATGGCGCCGCAGGCCGTAACGGTCACGGGCGTGGACGACGACCGCGCCGACGGCAACCAACCGTACCTGGTCTTGACCGGCCCGGCCGTGTCGGACGACGAGGCCTACGCGAACTTGGATGGGCCGGACGCGATGGTCACGAACATCGACGACGACTCGCCGAGCCTGAACGTGACGCCGACCATGGGCCTGGTCACCAGCGAGACCGGGGCCAGCGCGACCTTCACGGTGGCGCTCAACTCCAAGCCGCGCGGCGACGTGGTGCTGGACGTGATCAGCAGCCGCATGGAGGAAGGCTCGCCCAGCCCGACCAAGCTCGTGTTCACGGAGCAGAACTGGAAGGCGCCGCAAGAAGTGATCGTCACCGGGCAGGACGACGACGTGGCGGACAGCATGCAGCACTACACAGTGCACGTGCGCCCCAACCCCAACGAAAGCGCCGACATGGACTACGGCGCGCTGCTGGAGGTGGACGTGATGCTGTCCAACACGGACGACGACAGCGCCGGCATCACCGTGAGCTCCAGCGGCCTTTTGGCCACCGCCGAGCGGGGTGACTCCACGCTGTTCACGGTGGTGCTCAACTCGCAGCCGACGGCGGACGTGATCATCCCGCTCACCAGCACGGACACCAGCGAGGGCACCGTGAGCCCAGCGCGCTTGACCTTCACCAAGGACAACTGGTCCGCGCCGCAAACCGTGACCATCAAGGGCGTCAACGACGACATGGCCGACGGCAACCAGCCGTACCGCATCCTGACGGAGCCGGCCCTGAGCGACGATCCCAACTACGCCGGCATGAACGCGGCCAACGTCGACGTGATCAACATCGACGATGACAGCCCCGGCATCACGGTGCGGCCCAACAACCAAACCCTGTTCACGACTGAGTCCGGCGGCATGGCCACCTTCACGGTGGTGCTCAACTCGCAGCCGGCCGCCGAGGTGAACATCCCGATCGCGAGCAGCAACGCGGCCGAGGGCGTGGCCAACCCGCCGAACCTGCGCTTCACGCTGGTCAACTGGAACGCGCCGCAGACCGTCACCGTGCGCGGCGTGAACGACGACGTGGCGGATGGCAACCAGCCCTACCGCGTCGCGCTGCTCCCCGCGCAGAGCATGGACCCGAACTACAATGGCCGCGACGCCAACGACATCAACGTCGTCAACGTGGACAACGACAGCGCGGGCATCCAGCTGCTCGGCACCACTGGCCTAACCACGACCGAAGGCGGCGGCATGGCAAGCTTCCAGGTCGTGCTGACGTCGAAGCCGACCAGCTCCGTTCAGCTGGCCGTCTCCAGCAGCGACACCACGGAGGGCACCGTGTCGCCGGGGATGCTGACGTTCACGACCAACAACTGGAACGCGCCGCAGACCGTGACCATCACGGGCGTGAACGACGACGTGGCCGACGGCAACCAGCCGTACCGCATCATCACGGCGCCTGCCGTCAGCCAAGACCCGAACTACAACGGGCGGGACCCGCAGAATCCGGACGTCATCAACATCGACAACGACTCCCCCGGCGTCATGGTCAGCTACACGCCTGCGAGCGGCCTGACCACGACCGAAGCGGGCGGGACGGCCACGTTCACGGTGGTGCTGAGCTCGCAGCCTACCGCCAATGTGACAGTGCCGCTACGCAGCACGAACCCCAAAGAAGGGACGGTCAGCCCCACCAGCCTGGTGTTCACGCCCGCCAACTGGTCGGCGCCCCGCACCGTGACCATCACGGGCGTCGACGACAAAGTGGCGGACGGCATGCAGCCCTATTGGATCGAGGTGCAGCAGGCCACGAGCATGGACGCGAAGTACGCGATGCTGGACGCGCCGGACGTGCCGGTCAGCAACGTGGACGATGACAGCGCCGGCATCACGGTCAGCGACGTGAGCGGCAACACGACCGAGAAGGGCGGCACGGCCACCTTCACCATCGTGCTCAACTCTGAGCCGAAGGCCAACGTGAGCATCTCCCTCACGAGCAGCAACCCGTACGAGGGCGAGGTGAGCCCCGAGACGGTCACGTTCACGCCGCTCAACTGGTCGGCGCCGCAGCGCATCACCATCACCGGCGTGGACGACAAGATCGCCGACGGCGCGCAGCCGTACACGATCGAGACGAGCCCAGCCGTCAGCGACGACACCTCGTACAAGGGGCTGGACCCGCGCGACATCTCGCTCAGCAACGTGGACGACGACAGCGCTGGCTTCACGGTTAGCGAGGTCTCCGGCGACACCAGCGAGTCCGGCGCCACGGCCACGTTCACGGTGGTGCTCAACTCGCAGCCCGTCGCGAACGTCGTGATCCCGATCAGCAGCAGCAACCCGTACGAGGGCACGGTGTCGGTCAGCAGCTTGACCTTCACCAAGATGGACTGGGCCGCACCGAAGACGGTGACCATCACCGGCGTGGACGACGACGATGTCGCGGACGGCCGGCAGCCGTACTCGATCATCACCGGTCCTGCCGTCAGCATGGACAAGGCTTACGACGGCTTGAACCCGCCCGACGTGGCCGTGTTCAACATCGACAACGACAGCGCCGGCTTCGTGGTCAGCGCGCAGACGGGCACGACCGCTGAGAGTGGCCCCAACCAGGAGTTCACCTTCACGGTGGCGCTGACATCCAAGCCGACCGCCAACGTCACGGTGGCGGTGAGCAGCAGCAAGACGAGCGAGGGCACGGTGAGCCCGCCCATGCTCGTCTTCACGCCGGCGAATTGGAGCGCGAAGCAACAAGTCACGGTCACGGGCGTCAACGACAACTTCGCCGATGGCGCGCAGCCGTACACGGTGCGGCTGGCTCCAGCCGTGAGCATGGATGAAAACTACGACGAGCTGGATCCGCCCGACGTGGCGATGAGCAACACGGACGACGACAGTGCTGGCATCGACGTCAGCCTGGCCGCCGGCAACACCAGCGAGGGTGGCGGGACCACCACCTTCACCATCGTGCTCCGTAGTCAGCCGATGGCGTCCGTCACCATCCCGCTCTCATCCAGCGACACGACGGAGGGCACAGTGACGCCGGACGAAGTCGTGTTCACGACCGAGAACTGGTCCTCCAAGCAGACCGTCACGGTCAAGGGCGTCAACGACGACGAAGCCGACGGCCACCAGCAGTACACGATCAGGACTGGGGCCGCGATCAGCGACGACCCCGCCTACAACAAATTCAACCCGGATGACGTCACCGTCACCAACACGGACGACGACACCCCAGGCTTTACCATCACCCCCATCAGCGGTCCCACCAGCGAGGACGGGGACAGCGCCACCTTCACGATCAAGCTGAGCTCGCGCCCGATGGCCACGGTGACGATCCCGGTCAGCAGCAGCAATCTCGATGAGGGCGAGGTCGACGTGGCCAGCGTCACCTTCACGACATCAAACTGGAACGTCGCGCAGGTCGTGACGGTGACGGGTGTCGACGACAACGTCGCCGACGGGCCACAGGAGTACCTGGTCCGCCTCGGCAAGCCGAGCAGCGCCGACGCAGCTTACGCCGCGCTGGATCCGAACGACGTGGTGGTCATCAACGAGGACAATGACAGCGCCGGCTTCATGGTCACGCCAGCGGCAGGTCCCATCTCCGAGTCTGGCACCAGCACCACCTTCGAGGTTTCGCTCATGTCCGAGCCGACCGCGAGCGTGACCATCCCGCTCTCGGTGAGTGACGAGAGTGAAGCGAGCCTCGCTGTGTCGTCGATCAGCTTCACGACCTCGAATTGGAAGACGCCCCAGCAGGTCACGGTCACGGGGGTGGACGACGACGAGGCGGATGGACCGCAGGACTCGCTGGTGGTGCTGGGCGTGGCGACCAGCACGGACCCGGACTACGGAGGGAAGAACCCGAGCGACGTCGCGATCAAGACGCTGGACGACGACAGCGCCTCCCTCCTGGTGAGCGCGCCCAGCTCCAACATGACGAGCGAGGCCGCGGACTCCGAGCCGGTCACGTTCACGGTGCGCTTGAGCTCCGCGCCGACCGCCACGGTCACCATTCCGATCGCCAGCTCCGACCCGAACGAGGGCGTCGTCACGAGCCCGCCTGGCGGCGAGCTATCGTTCAATGCCTCGAACTGGAACATGCCCCGCGCCGTGACGGTCGAGGGTGTGGACGACGAAGCTCCGGACGGCGCCGTGGAGTATCGGGTCGAGATCGGCCCGGCGACGAGCGCGGACAAGCAGTACGACGGCAAGGCTGCGGGCGACATCTCGCTGATCAACGTGGACGACGACCCGCTCTAGAGCTACACGGACGTTCACCGTTCACTGTTCAAGAATCCGACCGATGCGGAGCCCGCGCCGTGCGAGGTTACCGCGCGGCAACAATGACGTATGCTCCGTCAGGCGCGACCATGAGTGACGATCCACACGTCATCGACAAAGGCTGGGACGCGCTCCCCCAGTACTCCGACAAAGATGGCGACGACGCCGTGACGGTTTCCATCTCGACCGCGCCCGGCGAATGGTTGGTGAACACCAAGGACTCCGTGGTCGTGCCGATGAGCATGGCGGAGGTGGTGGAGGCGCTGCGCGCGGGCAAGCTGACGGAGCGCTCGCTCGTGTGGCGTCACGGCATGCAGGAGTGGGCGCACGTGGAAACGGTGCCGCAGCTGAGGC
>JAEYOT010000196.1 GCA_023411445.1 Pseudomonadota bacterium | reverse complement strand
CCTCAGGGCTCGGAGCGGCCGCCGGCTCCTCTTCACCGGCTGGTGGGTCGGTAGCGGCGGGCACGGCGGCCTCCGCCTCCGCCGCGGGGTGGATAGGGCTGGGATTCAGCTCGACTACGGGTTCCGTTTCGCCGTCCTCGCGCACGTCGGGATCGACGACGCGGCCGGCGTGTCGGGAACCACCGGGGCCGGGCGGTGAGACCACGGGGGCGGAGTAGCAAGGAACCCCCAGGGGAGCAAGCGCGGCACCCGGCTCGGCAGCCGTGGCTAACCGCCCCGAACGGAATGGTCCTGTACTTTCTCGGGCTTTCTAGGGTCTCATAGGCGAGGGCCCATGGACGACCACGTCAAGCAGCTCCTCTTGCTGGGCAGGGAGCATTACCAAAAGCGCGAGCTCGACAAGGCCGAGTACTTGCTGCGGCAGGTCGTGGCCGAAACGGATCGCTTCGCTGATGTGTTCGACATGCTCGGCGTGATCTCTCACTCCAAGGGCGATTTCGTCCAGGCGGAGCGCTACTTCGAGAAGGCCGTGAGCCTGAACCCGAACTACACCGAGGCGCAGCTCAACCTGATGGTCACCTACAACGACCTCGGGAAGTACGACGCTGCTCGCCAGATCTACGGCCAAATTCGCCATCGAGGCTCTGGCGGGCCGGCCAAGGCGGACCCGTTCGCCAAAGGTAAGATCGCCAACATGCACGCCGAGATCAGCCAGGCGTACCAGGACGCCGGCATGGTGCCAGAGGCCGTCCAAGAGCTGGAGCGGGCGGTGGCGCTGTGTCCGGGCTTCGCGGATCTGCGCACCAAGCTGGCGACCCTGTACCGCGACACGAGCCAGCCCGAGCGCGCGCGCGAGCAGCTGGAAGCCGCCCGGGCGGCGAACCCCAACTACGGGCAGGCGCGCCTGCTGCTCGGCGTCATGCATCTGTCCGCCGGCGAGTACGAGCCGGCCATCGCGGAGTTCGACGCGGTGCTGGCGCGCGACAGCGAGAACAAGAGCGCCTTGATGTATCGCAAGCTGGCTCACGCGCAGCGCGCCAGGTCGGAGCGTCCCGGCGCGTGAGATCACTGCTCCTCGGGCTGTGGCAGCGCTTGCGCGGCACGCCCGGGTCTCCCCTCAGAGCCGCCTCGGCCGTCGCGATCGGGTTGTTCATCGGCTGCCAGCCGCTGTACGGCCTGCACCTCGCGCTGGTGCTGCTGGTCTGCCTGCCGCTCAGGCTGGACGCGGTGCTGTCTTACTTGGCGGCGAACATCTCGAACCCGCTCGTCGCTCCATTCTTGATCGGCGCCGAGGTGGAGGTGGGCTCCTACGTCCTCACGGGGCGCTTCGTTGCCTTCGACGTCGCTCAGGCGCGCGAGACGGGGGCGGCTGGCTTCGCTGAGCAGCTGCTCGTTGGTGCGCTGCTCGTGGGCGCCGCGCTCGCGCTGCTCGGCTTCCTCATCGCCTGGGGGGTGGCGCGCCGTGCGCGCGCGGCCCGACCCGTGCCGGTAGACGCCTTCGAGGCGGCGAGCGAGCGCCTGCGCGCGCGCTACGCCGCCGCCAAAGCCGCGGACCGCTATTACGTCGCGGGCAAGCTGGCGCTGGACCCCGTGTTTCGCCTGGTCAGCTCGCTGCCCGGGGATTTCGGGCGCACCCTCGACCTCGGTTGCGGTCGCGGGCAGCTCGGCTTGCTGCTGCTCGAGCTGGGGCGCGCCTCGCAGCTCGTCGGCGTCGACGCGGACGAACGCAAGATCGCCGCCGCCCGCGTCGCCGGACCGGAGGCGACCTTTCACGTCGCCGATCTGGCGGACGTACGGCTCGAGCCCGCCGACACCATCCTGCTCGTGGACGTCTTGCACTACCTGCCGCTACCCGAGCAAGACGCCCTGCTCAGCGCGGCCGCTCGCGCGCTCGTGCCCGGCGGGCGCTTGCTGGTGCGCGAGCTAAACGGAGGCCAGTCCCCGCGCGGCGCCATCACGCGCCTGTTCGAGTGGTGCGCGCGCAAGATCGGCTACAACCGCGGCCGCGCCACGCACTACCGCCCGTCGGAGGAAGTGACGCAGCTGCTGGAGGAGCTAGGCCTGCGCTGCAGCGTTCAGGGCGCTTCCGAGCTCACGCCGTTCGCCAACGTGCTCATCGTCGCGGGTGGGTCCCCACTGGAGAGCCTGCTGGCGGATGCGTCGGCGTCCAGCACGTCCACGAGCCCGGCGAAAGCCTGAGCCGCCGCGTCCGCAACGCTCGGCGCCGGACCGTTCATCAGCTCCGCGAGCGACGTCACCCCGTACTCTCGGATGCCGCACGGCACGATCAGCGAGAACAAGCGCATGTCCGGCGCCAGGTTGAGCGCGAACCCGTGCATGGTGACCCAGCGCGAGATGCGCACGCCGATCGCTCCGAGCTTGACCAGATCAGCCTCGGACTCGGTGCCCAGGTAGCGCCCGGGAGACTCGCGGTTCGCCCACAGCCCGACGTGCGCCTCGAGCAGCCCTGCCGCGACGCCGTGCTGCTGCGCGACGCGTCTCATCACTTCGGCCAAGTCGCGCACGTAGCGACGCACGTCCCGGCGATCGGGCCCCAAATCCAAGATCGAGTAGCACACCAGCTGTCCCGGAGCGTGCAGCGTGACGTCCCCGCCGCGCCCGGTCGTCACCACGTCCACGCCCAGCTCGGCCAGGCGCGCCGACGAGGCGAGCAAGTGCTCGGCGTGCGCGCCACGACCGAGCGTGATGACCGCCGGGTGCTCGACCAGCAGCACCGTGTCACCCACGGAGCCTGCGACGCGCGCGGCGTGCAGCGTCTCCTGCAGCGCGAGGCAGGAGCGATAGTCGCGGCGTCCGAGGAAGTAACCGGCGAGCTGCCTGGAAGTCATTCTGGCGTTTCGTGGCCAGTAGCACGTAGCTCCTCACGGAGCAGCTCGATGCGCTCGGTGAAGGTCCCGGCGATGTCCGGATCGAACTGCGTACCGGAGCAGCGCTCGATCTCGCTCACCGTCACCTCGTGCGGCAGCGCCCGGCGATAGGCGCGATCGCTGGTCATGGCGTCGTAGGTGTCCGCGACCGAGATGATGCGGGCGATCAGCGGGATGTCCTTGCCGGCCAAGCCCAGCGGGTAGCCCCGTCCGTCCCAGCGCTCGTGGTGCAGGTGCACGCCAGGGATGACCGGGCCCAAGAACTTGATCGGATCCAAGATCTCGCGACCGTACGCCGGGTGCCGCTTGAACACCTCGTACTCGGACTGAGTCAGCTTGCCCGCCTTGTTCAGGTTCATGACGCAGCCGATCTTGCCGATGTCGTGCATCAGGGCCGAGTGGCGCACGATCTCGATCTGCGCTTCATCCAGGCCTAGCCAGCGCGCCAGGTTGACGGCGTAGCGCGCCACGCGCTCCGAGTGGCCGGCGGTGTAGCGATCCATTTTGTCGATCGTGCGCGCCAGGCTCTGGATCGTCTGCTGGAAGGTGGCTTGCAAGTCCTCGTACAGTCTCGCGTTCTCGATGGCGGCGGCCGCGCGGGAGGCGATGATGGTGAGCAGCTTGCGCTGGCCTTCGTCGAAGCGCCGGCTCGCGGTCAGCGACACCGTGCTCACGAAGCCAAGCAGACGATCACGCATCTTGAGCGGGACGATCAGCAAGCTCGAGACCTGGCGCGAGGGGTGCGCCAAGAACAGCTCTCGCGCCCGCGCGCCGTGCTCGATGACGGGGCCGCTCGCCAGGCGCTCCGTCACCTTCGCCGGATCCAGCTCGCCCAGCTCCTCGCCCTCTTCGATCAAGGAGCTGTAGTTCAGGCTGCGCAGCGTGAAATTCCCCTCGCCGTCGGCGAGCCAGGTCATGACCAAGTCGCTGCGCACCTCGGACAGCGCGCTCTCCGACAGCGTGGAGACGACCTCGTCCAGCGAGAGGCTCGCGGCGATGGCTTCGCTCACCTTGTACAGGGAGAGCGCCTCGCGCAGGCGCAGGTTCTCCGCGGCCAGGCGGCGCTTCTCCAGCCCGCGCTGCACGATGTGAACGATCTCCTCCACCTTGAACGGCTTGAGGATGTAGTCGTACGCGCCGCGCTTCATCGCGTCGATGGCGGTCTCCACCGTCCCGAAGCCCGTCATGATCACGGTCAACGTATCGGGGTGGACACGCGCGACTTCCTTCAGCAGATCGAGCCCGCCCATCTTGGGCATCTTCAGATCGCTGATCACCATGTCGTAGCGCGCGCGCTCGAGCTCGGTGACGGCGCTGGTGCCATCCTCCGCGGTGCGCACGATGTAGCCCTCCATACCGAGGAAGTCCGCGATGATGTCGCGGATGAACTTCTCGTCATCGACGACGAGAACCCTGGGACGGTCCTCGGGGTGACCAGACTCGATCGCCGGCATATTGGACGGGGGGTACTCCCACCAGGATAGCGCAGAACGCTCCTTGGCGCGTGCCGCTCGTCGAGCGCCTCAGGCTCGCCGGCCGGCGGGTAGGGGGGAGCGGCGGGCCGGCACCGGGGAGCGTCGATCCGACAGCAGCCCGCCGAGTGAATGGCGGGGCGGCGTAGGATCGTGTGCTTTGAGGTAGTGCAGGTTCAGGCCGTTGATGAGCGCGTGCGACAGCATGGGCCCGACGAGCGAGCCGGTCAGCGCGAACATGGCGCCCAGCGCTAGACCGACGACGCTGGCCCACGCCACCCAGACCCAGCGGCTGGGCCCGCTCAGCTGGGCGTGCGCCACGCCGAACACCAGCGCCTGGGGCAGCAGGCCGATCCAGGGCAGGAGCAAGCCGCGAAACACGAGCTCCTCCGCGAGGGCCGAGAGCCCAGCGATGGCCACGATGCCCAGACCATCCAGCGAGTGCGTCATCGGCCGCAAGTCGCGGTGGAGGTTTTTGGCCCAAGCGAACTGCTCCACCCAGAGGCGCGTGGCCAGCACGACGAGACCGGCGAAGGCACCGCCCAGCACGAGGCTGAACGCGTGCGCCTCCACCCCGACCAGCGGCAGCCACGGGGCCTCGTAGCTGAACAGCCACGGCCGCTCGAAGACGTGTCCGAACGCGATCGCGCCCACCGCGATGACGGCGTACGCGACCGAGGCTCGGCCCCAGCGGAACATGAGCGCAATATGCCATGCCCAGGCCTGATTCGAAACCCCACCGCCCGGCGATTTGATAGATCTCGACCCGGATGGCGACTCCGGAGACGGCGGGCGCGCGTGGCGCAGACGCACCAGAAGCACTGGAGCGCTTCGAGTCGCACCTGGACTTGGTCGAGATCCTCGCGCGACAAACCGGGCGCGCGATGGGCGGCGCCGTGGAGCTCGATGATCTGCGCAGCTACGGTCGTGAGGGCTTGCTGGATGCCGCGCGCAAGTTCGACGCATCGCGCGGTGTGCCATTCCGCGCCTACGCGAATTTCCGCGTGCGCGGCGCCATGATCGACGGTGTGCGCGCTGCGGGCCAGCTGCCGCGCCGAGCCTACGAGCGCTTGAATGGCTTATCGGCCGCGCTCAAGGTGAGCGAAGGCGCCGCCGACGATACGTTCACGTCACCCGCCAACATGAGCCGCGAACACGCCGACCAAGCGCTCGGTGAGCACTTGGCGGCGATGACCACGGCGATCGCGGTGGGGTTGCTCGCGCCGGCAGCGCTCGGTGAAGAGGGGGAGCGAGTGCAAGTCTCTCCCGCGGCGAGCCCGGAGGACGAGGTGGCACGGGCGGAGCTGTTGGCGTTGGTCCAGCGGGCGATCGGCGAGCTGCCAGCCGAGGAGGGCGAGCTGGTGCGGCGCCACTACCTGGAGGGTGAGCGTTTCGACCACGTCGCGCAGTCGCTCGGGCTCAGCAAGTCGTGGGCGAGCCGGCTGCACACTCGCGCCATGCAGCGCCTGGCCAAGCAGCTCAAGCCACCTCGCTGACGATTCTGCGCAACCGCGAGCGGGCTTGGCCGAGCTGTCCTCATGAGAATCGCCGGAGAGAGCCCCCGCTACGAGCCGCTGCCCATCACGCCGCAAGCCTCCGCCCCTCAGGCCGCCGCCGCAGCCGACGGCCCCCGGTTCAGCGCGGCACTGCGCGGCCTGGGCAGCGCGGTGGACCGGGGTGAGGCGCTGATCCGGCGCGCCACCGGCGGCGCCCTGGGCGGGCTGGACTCGGCCCAGCTGATCGCGCTCCAAGCCGGCATTTACCGCTACAGCGAGGCGGTGGACCTGATGGCCAAGTTGACGGACCGAGCGGCCAGCGCCGCCCGTACCGTGATTTCCCAGCAATCCTGAGTCGGCGCGCGCTTTGGCGAGCCTTCGCCACAAACGAGGCTAGGCTTCGGCCCGTGACGAAGCAGCGCATCTTGGTAGCCATGAGCGGTGGGGTGGACTCCTCCGTCGCCGCCGCGCGTTTGCTGCAGCAGGGCTACGACGTGGTCGGCGTCACCCTGCACCTTTGGGACTACCCGGACGACGGCAGCGTGAAGAGCCGCTGCTGCGCCCCGGAGGACATCCACGACGCCCGGCGCGTGGCCGACGCGCTCGGCTTTCCGCACTACGCCTTCGACCGGCGTGAGCTGTTTCAGCGCGAAGTGATCGAGCCGTTCGTGGACGGGTACTTGGGCGGCGAGACGCCGAGCCCCTGCGTGCGTTGTAACCGCGGCGTCAAGATCCGGGAGCTCGTGCAGCTGGCAGATCGGCTGGACGCGTCGCGCGTGGCCACCGGGCACTACGCGCGCCTCGTCACGGTTGGCTCGCGCGTGGAGCTGCATCGCGCGCGCGACGCCAGCAAAGATCAAAGCTACTTTTTGCACATGCTGCCGGAGCCGACGCTCTCGCGCTTGTGCTTCCCGCTTGGGGATTCGGACAAGGCCGAGGTGCGCAGCGAAGCCGTACGCTTGGCTTTGCCCGGCGCCGGCAAGGGCGAGAGCCAAGAGCTCTGCTTCGTGCCCAGCGGTCGCTACGACGCCTTCGTGAGCGAACGAGCCGCCGACCGGCTCCGCCCCGGTCCGATCGTGGACGACAGCGGGCGCGTGGTCGGGCAGCACGCTGGCGTGCACCGCTTCACCATCGGTCAGCGGCGCAACCTCGGCGTGGCGCTCGGCAAGCCGAGCTACGTGGTGGAGATCGACGCGCAGCAGGGTCGGGTCGAGCTCGGCGGGGTCGAGCAGCTGATGGCCAGCTCCGCCGAGCTGTCGGACGTAGCGCTGGCGAGCGACGTGCAGCTGCCGCTCTCGGCTGAGGTGCAGGTCCGCTACCGTGGCACCCCGCTGCCGTGCCGGGTGGTGCGGGCGGCGAGCGGCGGCTCGCGCGTGCTCTTCGAGCGCCCCGTGCAGGCGGTGGTGCCGGGACAGTTTGCCGTTTTTTACGCCGGCACGCGCGTGCTGGGCGGCGGCTTGATCCGTCGCGCCGAGCGGGCCGCCCACAGCGCGGAGGCGAGCGCGTGATCCGTCATCTGGCCGCCGGCGCGCTGCTGCTCCTGTGCGGCGCGGG
>JAEYOT010000214.1 GCA_023411445.1 Pseudomonadota bacterium | reverse complement strand
GCGCCGGCGCGCCCGGTGCTGGGGCGTGGCCTGCCGGCGCGCTCCGGCCTGTACCGCAACGTCTGGCGTGACGGGCCGGGCTACGGCGTGGCGCTCGGCGCGGGCTCGAACGCCGCGCTGTATGGCTCCAGCGATCGCGGCGTGACGTTCCGCCAGCTCGGGCGCAGCGGCGAGCTGTTCGACCAGTACGCTGAGCGCTGCCAGAGCGCCGCGGGGCACCGGCAGTATCGCGTCTCGCCGCGTGAAGACGGCGCCGCGCAGCAGGTGCTGTTCACGACCGACTCGGGTCAAACGACGACGAGCGAGCTTGCGCCGATGCGCGAGCGCGTGCTCGGCACCGGCTGCGACGAGCGCAGCCTGGTGGCGCTGACTGCGAGCGGCGAGCGGCTGCACCTGCGCGTGTGTCCGTTCGGCGGGCGCTGCGGCGAGCTGCCGCTCCCAAGCGCGCTGGCCAGCGCGACGGCGGCGACCGCCGACGTGACCAAGGTCAAAGGCACCATCGTGCTGAGCGCGGTGCAGGCCGGCGTGGTGCGTGTCGTGTCCAGCCGGGACGAGGGCAAGAGCTTCACGCCGCCGGTGGTGGCTTACGACGCCGCTGAGTACCCGGAGCTTTCGGCCGGGCGCAGGCCGCCGAGCAAGCTGCTGGGGCTGGGGGATCGCCTGCTACTGTACGGCGGCGGGACGAAGAGCAGCGAGCCGTACCTCTTGCTCGTGTCCGACGATCAAGGGGTGAGCTTCCGCGCGCCTTGAGGCGCGCCGCGCGCTTGCTTGACGGTGCGGGCGAGCGAGCGGCGCTCCCAGCTCATCGCGTCCTTGCCGGCCATGACCGGATCCGTGTCGCTGGCTAGCCAGAGCAGCGCCGCGACGGTGAGCCGGGCCTCGCGCTCGGCGGCTTCGTCGCCGCTCTCGGCTGCGTGGACCAGCAGCGCGCGCCAAATCGAAAGGGCGGCGGGCCAGGTGCGCGCCTCCACGTACCAGCTACCGAGCAGCTGCAGCCGCGCCGGCAGCGGCGCGCGCGCGACCGACTCCGCCAGATCCAGCGTGGCTTCCTCGCGCTGCTTCCGTGCGTCGCGTAGCAGGGCGCGCGCGTAGTAGGCGTCCGCCGCCGTCTCGCGCGAGGCGGCCGCGTGCGTGTAGAGCAGCTCCGCTTCGGCGCGATCGCCGCGCCGCTCGCGCAGCGCGCCTAGGCGCAGCGCCGCGGCGCCCAGCGTGGAGTCCGTGCGCACCGCCTCGTCGTAGCTGCTGAGCGCCTGCGCGATGTCACCTCGCGCTTCTTGCGCGATGCCTCGCTCCAGCGCCCGCTCGGCCAGGCGGCGCACGAACGAATCCGCCGCCTGCGCGGGTGCCGCCAAGCACAGCACGAGCATGAGCACGAGCACGCGCGTGGCGCGCCAGCCGCAGCTGACGTGTCCGGGTTTCCACAGTCCCTGCACTGAATGATGATGATAGCAGGCTCTTCCGCGCTTGCTGCCGCGGCATAGCCATTGCTGACTCGGCTCCGTGAGCTCCCTTTCACTCGGATGGCTCCGCTCGCGCGGGCTCTTGGCTTCTGTTGCCTTGCTGGGCTTGCTCGCTGCCTGCATGCAGGCGGGGCGCGCTCAGCCGGCCCTGGGCGGCACCTTGTCGCTG
This sequence comes from Pseudomonadota bacterium, assembly GCA_023411445.1. GTDB lineage: Bacteria > Myxococcota_A > Polyangia > Polyangiales > Polyangiaceae > PMG-095. The sequence goes on along the minus strand of JAEYOT010000214.1, from coordinate 2,402 downwards.
CCGGGCGAAGGCAGCGGGGGAGCGGAGCGGCTCGAGGGGCCGCTACGGGTGGCGTTCAGCGCGCCGCGCGGTGAGGCCGGCCTCGTCACCGAGGTGAGCGTCGTCTTCGATCGTCCGGTGCAGCCGCTCGACGTGGTGCAGCCGCAACCCATGCCGTTTCGTCTCACGCCCGAGGTCGCTGGCAGCTTTCGTTGGGTGGGCTCGCGCGCCGCCGTGTTCACGCCGAAGGAGCGCCTGCCCTTCGCGACCCAGTTCCGGCTGGAGGTGCCGGCAGGGCTTACGGCTGTGGACGGGACCAAGCTGGCGGCGCCGTACCTCGCGGACTTCACGACGCGCCGCCCGGCAGTGCTGGGCGCCGAGCCAGGGCCGGGCAGTGAAGGGCTCGGGCTCGACACCCAGCTGCGCCTCGAGCTGAACCAGGACGTGACGCCGGCGGCGCTGCAAGGCGTCGCGCAGCTGGAGGCGGAGCTGACCAGCGGCGCCCGCAAAGCCATTCCGTTCGAAGTGGCGGCGGGCAAGCAGCCACAATCGCTGGTGGTGAAGCCCAAGCAGGCGCTGCCGGCCAACGCCAAGATCACCTTCAGCGTGAGCGACGCGCTGCGCGGCAGCGAGGGGCCACTGCTCGCGGCTGCGCCGTACTCGCTCTGGTTTCGCACCTACGAGCCGCTGCGCTCCGAGCTGAGCTGCCACCGCCCCGAGGGCCTGCGGGGCGACTGTGGGCCTGAGTCCGGCGTGGCGCTGATCTTCAACAATGCGGTGCGACCTCGGGAGGTGCTGGCCAAGCTGCGGATCACGCCGCCGGTCGTGCTCGAAGCGCCTTATGGCGCTGGCGCGCGTGAAGGAGACGAGCTTACCACGTACGTGCCGCTGCTCGGGCGCTTCGCAGCAGGCGAGCGCTACCAGCTGGCGCTCGACGCCGGCGTGGGGGATCAGTTCGGGCAGCGCCTGCGCAGCCAGGCGACGCACGTGCTCAAGTTCGCCGATCACTACCCGCGCGTGGACATCGGCGCGGTGGGGCGCAACTTCACTGGCCCTGCGCTGTCCGTGACGGTGGCTTCGCGCAACGTGCCTCGCTACGAGCTGTTCACGGCGGCGCTCAGCCCGACAGACTTGCTGGCGTGGGCCGGTCGCGCTCAGCGCGGAGGTCGTGACGGAGGGCTTGATTGGCTGCGCGGGCTTGGCCAAGTGCAGGTCCAGCAGGTGAGCCCGCGCGCACCGAAAAATCAGCTGGATCGGCTGTTGGTGGAGGCGAGCAAGGTGCTGGGCGGCGGTCGCGGCGCGCTGGCGATTGGCGCCCGCTACCAGCAGCATGCGCGCGACTACGACGCGCCGGAGAAGATGAAGATCCTCAACGTGTCGGAGCTCGGGCTCAGCGCCAAGCTGTCGCGCTTCGGCTCGCTGGTGTGGGTGACCGAGCGCACCAGCAACGCCCCCGTCGCTGGCGCGGAGGTGGCGCTGCTGGAGCGCGGTCGGCCGGAGCGCAAGTACGTGACCGACTCGGACGGGCTGGCTCACATCCCGGCCGCCGATTTCGACCCGCGGCTGGAGCGGCAGAGTGACGACGGCCCGGCGCTCTTGGTGGCGCGGCGCGGGGCGGACTCCGCCTTCGCGCTGATCTCCGAGCACATCGAGAGCTGGCGCTTGGACGTGCCGAGCGACTTCCGGGGCACGCTCAAGCCTTACGGCGTGGCCTTCAGCGATCGCGGCATTTACCGGCCCGGCGACGAGGTGATGCTGAAGGGCATCGTGCGGCTGCAGACCGCGACCGGCAACGCCTTGCCGCCGCAGAAGACCGTCGACGTGGTGCTGCGCTCCTCCAGCGGCGATGACGTGGCGAAGCAGCAGGCCCTGCTCACCGAGTACGGGACGTTCGCGACCAAGTTGACGCTGCCACCTGCTGCGGAGCTGGGCAGCTACGCGGTGGTGGTGTCTGGCTTGGAGCATCAAGGCTTCATCCACGCCAACCTGGAGGTGGCGGAGTATCGACCCGCCGAGCTGAAGCTGGAGGCGAGCGCGAGCGCGAGCTCGTACCTGCGCGGCGACACGGCCGAGCTTCAGCTGGTCGCAAGCTATCTGTTCGGTGGCGCCGCAGCCGGCCTCACGGCAAACCTGAGCGTCTCGCGCGAGCCCACCTTCGTGCAGGTGCCGGGCGCCGAGGACTTTTCGACCAGCGCTGAGCCGTACTACTCGGCGCTGGCGCTCACCTCGGCGGCCGGCGAGCTGCGGCGCGAGACGCGCCAGCTGGACGCCAAAGGCAGCCTGAAATGGACGGAAAAGCTGGAGCTGCCGGGCCAGCGTGGTCCGGAGCTGCTCCGGCTGGACGCCGAAGTGACGGACGTGTCGCGGCGTAGCGTCGGCGCATCGGGCTCGGCCGTAGTGCACCCGGCCGCGTTCTACTTGGG
>JAEYOT010000213.1 GCA_023411445.1 Pseudomonadota bacterium | reverse complement strand
GAGTGACAGCGCGCGCAAGGACGACGCCGAAGCGACCGGCACCGACAGCTACATCGGCGTGATGGGCCCGTTCCCGGTGCTGACGAAGTAATCATGGCTTCGCGAAGTGTCTGCTCGCTCTGCCTGGCGCTCGCGGCGCTCGTCGGCTGCAAGAAGGTCTCGGCACCTTCGCAGCCGGCCGAGCTGCAGCGAGCCGCCACAGCCGCCCTCGAATGGGACGCGCTGCCTAGCGGCGCCCCGTACGTGCCGCCGCAGTGCTACACGAAAACCCAGGATGCGTCCGGCAAGGTGCACAACCCCTGCTTTACGTGCCACGTCGATTCGCCTCCGCCGAACTACATTAAAGACGGCGAGCTTCAGCTCGCTTACGCCTTCTCGCCACCGGCGCAGAAGAACCGTTGGACGAACCTGTTCGTGGATCGTCGAGCGGTCGTAGCAGCCATCAGCGACGCGGAGATCCTCGCTTACGTGCGGGAAGACAACTACGCGGCGCTCGCGCCTCGCCTGAGCTCGCCGCCGGCTGAGTGGGACCGCGATCGCGACGGACGCTGGACCGGCTTCGTCCCGGACGCAGCCTACCACTTCGACGAGGACGGCTTCGATCGTGCTGCCGACGGCACGTTGACGGGCTGGCGCGCGTACACGTATTTCCCTTTGCCTGGTGGCTTCTGGCCGACGAATGGGTCGTTCGGAGACGCGCTCGTGCGGCTGCCAGAGCCGTTTCGAACGGACGGCGCAGGCAAGCCATCGCGTGAGGTGTACGTGGCAAACCTCGCCATCTTGGAAAGCTTGATTGCGCGCCGCGACGTCACCATCCCCGAGCTCGACGAGCGTGCCCTGGAGGCGGATCTCGATGGCGACGGAAAGTACGCCAAGGCCACGCGCGTGAAGTTCCGATGGGCACCCGGGGGTGGTGGAATGAGCTACGTCGGCATGGCCAAAGAGCTACGCGAACAGCTCGCCGTGGGCCTGTTCCCCGAGGGGACGGAGCTGATCCATTCATTGCGCTACCTCGACGTGCAGGGCGGGCACGTGGTGCGGGCGCGACGCATGAAGGAGCTGCGCTACATGCGCAAGACGAAGTGGCTCAGCTTCGGCTACCTGGAGACGCAAGCCATGCGTGAAGCGCGCGAAAAGGAGATCTCGCCGAGCAAGCGCCGCTTCATGCGGGGCGACGCCGAGCAAGGCATCAGCAACGACGCCGGCTGGCGTCTGCAAGCCTTCATCGAAGATGCGCAGGGTGCGCTTCGACCGCAAACGCTGGAGGAACACGCGTTTTGCATCGGCTGCCACTCTGGTGTGGGTGCGACCGACGACAGCGTGTTCTCGTTCGGTCGCAAGCTGGGCGTGGAGCATCCCCGGCTCGGCTGGCTCGACGGGGACTTGAGCGGCATCGGAGAGCCGAAGCGGGCGGACGGCAGCGGGGAGTACAGCCACTACCTCGAGCAGAACGGCGCCGGCGATGAGCTTCGCGCCAACGACGAGAGCTTGCGAGATTTCTTCGATGGCCAGGGCGAGCTGCGCCCCGAGCGCCGGCAGCAGCTTGCGCGCGACGTGAGCTTCTTACTGTTGCCCAGCCCCGGGCGCGCGCTGACGCTCAACAAGGCCTACCGCAGCATCGTGCTTGAGCAGAGCTTCGCGAAGGGACGCGACGCCACGATCCTCCCCGTCGCGCATGCGCACCGCGAGCTAGCGGAAGAGCCGCTGCCGACTGGAGTCGAGCACGTCGTCGCACCGCGGCGAGCCGCGCCACGCTTCCTGGCCAGCGCGCCCTGACGACACGCCGGATGCTCAGGTGTCGCGCGCGGGCTCGCTCAGCGGACTTCGGTGGCCCGCTGCTGACCGTTCACTTCGAACGTGATCTTCTTGATGGTCACCGTCCCGGCGCTGCCGTCGTCGAGCTCGGTCCCGACTTCGAAGCGGGCGATCCAGAGGTTGGGCGGCCAACCTTCGCCCGTCAGCTTATTCAGGATCTTCTTGACGTCCACCGTGCCGTCGAACTGCCTGGTCGAGCTCTTCAGGCGATATTGGCGGTACTTCCACTGTTCAGCTTGCCCGGCGGGCCAGTGATCGTCCGAGTGGTAGAGGTCGTAGCTCTGACCCGCCTCGAGGCTGCCGAGCACACCGTTCCAGTTGTACTGGTCGCTGCTCCAGCCGAACCAGTTCATGGTTTCGCCGTAGGCCGTCGTGTGCTTGCCGGTCGCGGGGTGCTCCGTGCTGAACCACATCTCAAAGTTCATGTTCCAGTTGGCATCGGAGGTCGTCATGATACTCAGGCCCTCGATCTTGACGCTGGCGGTCTCGACGTCCTTGATCTGAATGGGTAGTACTGTTGTGGACGAATAGTCGGGACTGGTCACGAGGTGCTTGCTGACACCGAAGGGATGCATGCCGAACTCGACCTCGGGGTAGTCTGGTTTTCCCTTGTCTCCGCCACACTTGGTGCTGGCTCGGTCCCATCTCCAGCCGAACGACTTGTCGGCGTTGACGAAGATCTCGTACGAGGCGTTGCAGCCAAGCGCCTGGGCGCCCCAGTTGTTGTTGAGCAAGCGAGCCTCGCCCAGCACGAAGTAGTCACTGGCTACCTTACTGCTCGCAGGGGCCGTGACGGTCGGCTTGGTTTCCCCTGGAACCATCGCGCTGCCACCACCCGTCCCTGCGGCTCCGGCAGCACCTGCGGCTCCGGCAGCACCTGCGGCTCCGGCCACACCCGCCGCGCCGGCAGCACCTGCGACCCCGCCGGTGGGTATCATCCCGCCCGCGCCTGCGGTGGTCCCACCAACGCCGGGTGTAGCACCGCTGCCTTCAGCTCCTCCGGAGGCCGCACCGGTACCGGCTGCACCGCCGCTGCCGAGCATCGCGCCGACGCCGGCCGAAGCGTTCGCGCCGGCTGTTGCCACGCTGCCGCCACTGCCGCTACTGCCGGCGCTGGTGGCTCCGCCCGGCCCCGGCGTCTCGCCGGAGCTGCACGCGAGTATCAAGCCCGCGAAAGCCGCATAGCTCATCTTCAAACGCATGGTGATCCTCCGTGCCGTCGAGTCAGCGCTGAGCGGGTTCGACGGCGCGCGTGGCCCAGTTGCCGCTGAGACCGATGAGCGGAATGTAGTCGCGACTTTCGCGAGAGCCTAGAGAATGCGCGAACGGGGAATAGTCTCGTGCGGGCACAATGACGGACAACGTGGCTAACGATGCGCGCGGGCGCCGACCCGACACGCAAGGTCTGTCAACGTTCCTTTCGAACGGATGTCTCGCGCTTGACGGTCGCCCGCAGGTGCCGGAAAACGGTAGACGGTGTTCTCGTGGTTTCGTCGCAAGTCCGGTCGACCGAGCCGGACCGAGGTCGGGCTCTTCGAGGGCCTGAGCGAGAAAGCGCTCCAGGTGCTCGAGGGCTTCCTGGAGACGCGGAAGGTGACGCCCGGCGAGCTGGTGGTGCGGGAGGGCGAGCCGGCTTTCGAGCTCCACGTGGTGCGCCAAGGGCAGCTCGAAGTCTCCAAGCGGGATCCGAGCTCGAGCCGCGAGCATGGCATCGCGACGCTGGGCCCCGGCGACCTGATCGGTGAGGTGGGCGTGGTCGGCGAGCTGCCGCGCACCGCGTCGGTGCGTGCGGTTTCGGCCTGCGAGCTCTCGGTCTTGCGCTTCCACGAGCTTCGCGAGCGCGCCGCGAGCGAAAAGCGCCCCGATGCGCCTCATCGCGCGGCCTACCAGGAGCTCGTTACCCGGGTGGCTCGCATGATGAGCCTGCGACTTCGTGACAACGCCGACGCCGCCCTGGCGGGCGAGGTGCGGCGAGCGGCCATGGGTCAGTTCCTGGTCAACATCCTGATCCTGCTCTGCGTCTACTTAATCTTGCTGAGCGCCTTGCCCGAGGTCACCAACAAGCTGCCCCGCAGCACCTCGTACATCAGCATCCCGCTCCAGGTCGTCTTCGCCATCGGCAGCGCCAGCTTCATCCGCTCCACCGGCTATCCGCTCCACCTGTTCGGCTTGTCGTTCAAGCACGCCTTCGGCTCACTGCTCGAGTCGATCGTCTTGACGGTGCCGTTTTTGCTGCTCGTCACGGCCATGAAGTGGGTGGTCATCCACGTCGTGCCCGCCTACGACGGCGCGCGTCTCTTCGAGTACCCTGACGCCATCGCGCGCCTCACCGACCCCGCGATCACGCCGCTGATCGGCGTCTACGCCCTCTCCAGCATCGTTCAAGAGCTCATCGTCCGCTCTGCGATTCAGAGCAGCTTGACGATGTTTTTGACCGGCCCCCGCGCTCGCTCGCAAGCCATCCTGCTGAGCGCCCTCTTGTTCGCAGTGACGCACCTGCACATGTCGGCCCTGCTCGCGGCGCTGGCCTTCGTGCCCGGCATCTTCTGGGGCTACCTCTACGCCCGACGGCCCAACTTGCTCGGCGTCAGCCTTTCGCACACCGCGGTCGGCGCCTACGTGTTCTTCGTCCTCGGCACGAGCGGGGCGAGCTGAGTCAGCGGCGCTACGAGCACATCATCACGGCGCTCGAAGACGCGGTCGTGGATCAAACGCTCGTCGGTTTGCAAATGCCGCGCAAAGGTTAGCGTGCGCAGCGTCGAGGCGAGCATTTCGTGATAAGGAAAATGGCCGCGGTGCACTATCCCAGTGCGTCGCAAAGAAGGTGACGCGCTATCCGATTTCACCTTGAGGGGACAGCAATGATCCGAGCTCGAGCTTGTGAGCAGCTGTACATCGCCTTGTGCCTGGCACTGGGGGCAGGTCTTGCCTGCAGTACGCCGAGCGGCGCGGACGACAACGGCGGAGGCCAAGGTGTCACAGGTGGCTCGGCGGGTAGCGGCGGTGCGGATGGCAGCGGGGGCTCGCTCCCGTCGGGCATGGCCGGATCGAACGCCGGCTCGGAGCTCGGCGGAGCTGCAGGTTTCGGCGGGGTTGCCGGCG
>JAEYOT010000184.1 GCA_023411445.1 Pseudomonadota bacterium | reverse complement strand
CACCCAGACCACGCGCGAGCGCGAGGATGGTGCTGAGCGACGGGTCGCGCTGACCATGTTCGACGGTCCCGATATAGTTCGGCGTCAGAGATGAACGTTCAGCGAGTTGCTCCAGCGTGAGGCCGAGAGCAAGTCGACGTCTTCTAACTTCGCGGCCAAATGCGAGAGGCAATGGACGCCGATTTCTGATCACTCCGGCACCAGGCATGAACCACTGATAGTGTTGGGACTACCACACGATGAGATAGGGACAATTATCGTCGCGTCGCGCGCTCGCTGGTCGCCACGAAAGCGTCAATGTGGGTGCGCACGCTAGGCCGTCCGGTCGGGGTCCGCCAAGAAACACGATCCCGCGGCGGGTGAGACGTCCGAGCGGACCACGGTCAAAAACTTGTCCGATCCGTGTCGAACGTGGGAGGCCGTCCAGCATGCACTTCGTCCGCAAGCACCAGCGAGTCGCGACGTGCTTGCTCGCCTGCGCGCTCAGCGCATGCGACGGCGAAAAAGGACCGGCGCTGTCGCGCGCCGACGAAGTCGTGCGCACGGCGCCGGTGCCGCCCGAAAACGCTCCACGACTAGGAGTTATTTCGGAGCTCGTACATGTCCGTGAATTCACTGACATGGGCGCGCCCAGTCTCGGGATTTTGCACGCGGGCGCGCGAGTGCCGCGTTCGGTCGAGCCGGTCTCGCGCGCAGGCTGCAAAGCGGGGTGGTACGCCGTTCGTCCCCGCGGCTTCGTGTGTGTGGGTGCCGAGGCGACACTCGACGAAAACCACCCGACGCTGGCTGCGATGGCGCTCGCGCCGAAGCTCGACCAAGAGCTGCCCTACACCTACGGGCGCGCCCGCAGCGAGACGCCGCTGTTCGAGCGCGATCTGAACAGCGACGACTCCGTGCGCGAGGTCGGCAAGCTGCGACGGCGCTCCGGGATGGCGGTCGTCGGCTCGTGGAAGGCGCGCGAGCCGAGCGGCGCCGAGAGCCGCCTAGCGCTGCTCACCAACGGGCAGTTCGTGCGCGCAGCGGATCTGGAGGCGGCCCGCCCCTCCGACTTCGCAGGGATCGAGCTGGGCAAGCAGGCGGAGCTTCCGTTCGCGTTCGTCGTCAAGCGTGGCGTGCGCACCTTTCGCCTCGATCGGAACGACGTGGAGAAGGGTGACCTGCTCGAGTACCACGCGCGCCTGACGCTGAGCGGGCGCTTTCGCAGCATCGGCTCCGTAAAGTACTGGGCGCTGGTACCCGGGAAGGGCACGCCGCCCGGCGATGAGCTGTGGGTGCGCCACCAAGACGTGACCGTGGTGCAGAAGCGCTCGGTGTTCCCAGACTTCGTGCAAGAAGGCACGCGCTGGCTCGACGTGAGCGTGGTGACGGGCACGCTCGTCGCTTACGAGGGCACGACGCCCGTGTTCGCGACCTTGGTCAGCGTGGCGCGCGAGCTCCCGGCGGACGCCTCCGACACCACGCCGGCGAGCGACGGCCCACGGGCGCTGCCGCTCGGGACCTTCACGGTGGCGCGCAAGCACCTCACCCTCGGCGCGCGGCTGGCCAAAGGCTTTGGCGAGCCGTTCGAGGTGCACGACGCGCCCTGGGTGCTCGAGCTGAGCAACGGTCAGCTGCTGCACGGCGCCTACTGGCACAACCGCTTCGGCATCGAGCACGGCGCCGGCAGCCTCGCACTTTCGCCCCGCGACGCGGCCTGGGTGTTCCGCTTCGCCGGTCCGGAGCTGCCCGCGGGTTGGCACGCGGTCGTCGCCGGAAAGTCCGACGCGACGCCGCTCGTGCTGCGCAAGTAGCCGCGCCGCTGGTTGGTTAGCGCAGGCGCTCGAGGATCTCGACCGTCGCGCGCGAGCGGTTGAGCGTGTAGAAATGGATGCCCGGTACGCCGCGATCCAATAGCTCGCGGCACTGCTCGGTCGCGTGCTCCACCCCGACCTCGCCCACCGCGTCGGCGTCGTGCGCGATCGGCTCCAGCCGCTGCATCAGGCGCTCGGGCATGTGCGCGCCGCACAAGGCGGTGAAGCGTTTGATCTGGGAGACGTTGGTGATGGGCATGATGCCGGCGACGATCGGCACCTCGATGCCAATCTGGCGCGCGCGCTCGACAAACGAGAAATAGTCCGCGTTGTCGAAGAACAGCTGCGTGATTAGAAACTCCGCGCCGGCCTCGACCTTGCGCTTGAGGTGCTGCAGATCGGCCTCGAGGCTGACCGCCTCCGGGTGCTTCTCCGGGTAGCACGCGCCCGCGACGCAGAAGCCGCCGCGCCGCTTGGCGAACGCGACCAGCTCCGAGGCGTGGCTGAAGCCACCTTGATGGGTGACGAACGTGGTCGAGCCCTTGGGCGGATCGCCGCGCAGCGCGATCACGTTGTGCACGCCCGCCTGCTCGAGCTGATCCAGCACGCCGGCCAGCTCCTCTTGCGAGGCGCCGACGCAGGTGAGGTGCGCCATGGCCTCGATGCCGACCTCGCGCTGGATGCGGCCGACCAAGTCCACCGTGAGCTGGCGGGTGCTACCGCCTGCCCCATACGTGACCGAGACGTACGCGGGCGCGAACGGTGAAAGCTCGGCGACCGTCGTGAACAGGCGGTCCACGCCTTCTGGGCCCTTCGGCGGGAAAAATTCGAAGGAGATAGCGGGGCGTTGGCCCCCGAGCTTGTCCACGATCCTCATGACGGGCAGGCGACCGTAGCAGTAACGTCAGGCCCGTGCCAGAAAGCGCGCTTGATGAATCCTGAAGCGGGGTTGATGAAAATTCACGTCGTCGCCGTGGCCGGAACCGGCATGGGCGCGCTCGCGGGGTTGCTCGCGGAGCTGGGGCACGACGTGAGCGGCAGCGATGTCGCCTTCGACCCGCCGATTGGCCCCGCGCTCAGCGAGTGGGGGGTGAAGACGCGGCTCGGCTTCGACCCGGCGCACCTCGCTCCAGCGCCCGATCTTGTGGTGATCGGCAACGTGTGCAGGCCGCACAACCTGGAAGCCAGGGCGGCCATCGACGGCGGCCTACCGTACACGCACATCGCCGGCGCGCTGGATCGCTTCGTCTTGGAGGGCACGTCGCCGCTGGTGGTCGCGGGCACGCACGGTAAGACGACGACCACGTCGCTGGCCGCGTGGCTGCTGGAGAGCACCGGCTTTCAGCCAGGGTTCTTGGTCGGTGGCTTGCCGAAGAACTTTCCGCGCAGCTTCCGCGCTCCGCGCCGCCCGAGCGAGCGCCGGCTGCCCAGCGGTGACAAGCCGAGCCGACGCCCTCCCTTCGTGATCGAGGGCGACGAATACGACACCGCCTTCTTCGAGAAGACCGCGAAGTTTCTGCACTACCGAGCTGACGTCGTCATCCTCACGTCGATCGAGCACGATCACATCGACATCTACCCCACGCTGGAGGCTTACCTGGACGCGTTCAAGCAGCTCTTGCGTCGCTTGCCCGAGACTGGGCTCGTGATCGCCAACGCGGCCGATCCGCTCGTGCGTCGTGTGGTCGACGAGAGCTTGGGCGAGAGCCCGCTGGTCGTGTGGTATGCGCTGGCGGACGAGGACACCGGCGGCAAGCCCCCACATTGGCTGGCGGCGCCCGCCGTGTTCGGCGAGGCGGGCACTACGTTCGACTTGTTCGCGGGAGGCGTGCTGGCCGGGCGCTTCGTGCTGCCCATGCCAGGTCACCACAACTTGAGAAACGCCGTAGCGGCGCTGGCGGCGGCCGCGCAAGGCTACGGCGCGAAGCTGAAGCAGCTGGGCCCCGCGCTCGCTCAGTTCGCTGGCGTGCGACGCCGTCAGGACTTGCTCGGCGCTCCGCGCGACATCTCGGTGTACGACGACTTCGCGCACCACCCGACCGCCGTGCGCGAGACGCTGCGCGCGCTGCGCCAGAAGCACCCACGCGGCAAGCTGCTGGCGGTGTTCGAGCCGCGCTCTGCCACCGCCTGCCGCAACCTGCACCAGCGTGAGTACACCGAGTGCTGGGACGACGCCGACGCGGTGCTGCTAGCCCCGCTCGGTCGCGACAACCTAGCCCCGGAAGAGCGGCTGGACTTGTCCGCGGTTGTCGCTGCCCTCACAGAGCGCGGTCGCTCGGCAGAGCAGCTGCCCTCCGTGGAGGCCATCGTGGAGGAGCTCGCGCGCCTGGCCCAGCCGGGGGACACCATCGCCCTGCTCTCGAACGGCGCGTTCGGCGGCATTCATGGCAAGCTGCTGGCGCGCCTAGCCCAGCCCTGAGCCGCGAATTTCTGGCGCGTAGCCGGCCGGATTGAGCGCCGCGGCGCGCCCATGCTAGGACGCGCCCCCCTGGAGCTCACGATGACTTGTCCCTGCGGAAAAGGCGAATCCCTCGAAACGTGCTGCGGCCCCATCATCGCCGGCAAGGTGCTACCGGACACCGCCGAGACGCTGATGCGCTCGCGCTACACCGCCTACGCGACCGGCAACGTCGACTACATCCTGAGCTCGCACGATCCTGACACGGTAAACGAGGTCGATCGCAACAACACCGAGGCTTGGTCCAAGAGCGCCGAGTGGCTGGGCCTCGAGATCACCAAGACCGAGGGCGGTCAGGAAGCGGATCAAGAAGGCGTGGTCGAGTTCGTCGCGCGCTACAAGATCCGCGGCGTGTCGATCGACCACCGCGAGCGCGCCACGTTCAAGAAACACGGACCGCGCTGGGTGTTCGTGGACGGCGTGGAGCTGAAGGGCCCGCCCGTGCGCAACGAGGGCCCCAAGGCCGGCCGCAACGACCCGTGCCCCTGCGGTAGCGGAAAGAAGTACAAGAAGTGCCACGGCGCCTGACGGCGCCCATTCGATCGGCGTGCTCGGTGGCAGCGGCGTCATGCCTGCTATGACTCCGCGCTAACTCCGCGCACTTAATGAAGGCGCCGCGCGAAGATTGCCGGCGCCTTTGTGCGTGCCTGTAATCAGACGGAGCAGAGGGTCGAGCGCGGAGCGCGCGAGCGGCTTTGCGTCGCGAGGCGAGTCTGGGATGATGGGGAGTCATGCGTCCGGTTCGGTCCGAGGTGCCCCCGCGGCCCGCGAAAATCGGCGTGCCTCGACCGCTCACGGAGCTGAAGACGGCGCGCCCGACCTTGCGGCGCTCCGGCTCGCCCAGCGTGCAAGCCGAGCCGACCGTGCTGCTCGTGGGCTCGGATGCGGGCTTCGAGCCGGCGCTGCGCGTCGCGCTGGCCAGGCAC
>JAEYOT010000151.1 GCA_023411445.1 Pseudomonadota bacterium | reverse complement strand
ACAGCACCAGGATAGCGGCGAGGATCCAGAGCGCGGCGCCGCCGTAGCCGGGGCGCGCGGGCCTGACGCGCAGCTCACGAGCAGGCCCCGCCAGCCAGCCCGGCCCTTCGCCGACGTACTCGAGCGTCACTGTCTTACCGAGCAAGCCAGCCGGAGCGCTCGGCAACGCCACGCTGGCGACTCCGCCTTGGACGCGCGCCGCTGCGATGCTGCGGCCGGCGCTCTGCACCTCCACGACACCCGAGGGCACAGGGCCCAGCGCCGAGACCACGCCGACCTGCACGGCGCTGCCCGGCTCGACGCCGTCGTCGACCCCGCTGAGCTGCAGCGACGCGGTCGCGGTCGTGAGCACGGCGGCGCTAGCGCTGGCTCGCTCCTGACCCGAGCGCGTGCGCAGCTTGGCTATCAAGCGCACTGGGCCCGGCTGCCCAAGCACGGCCGAGACGAGCGACAGCCGATGCACTTCGCCCAAGCCATCGAGCGCCACGCGCGTCAGCTCCCGCTCTTTCCCACCGTCCGCTACGGACAGCACCAGCTCCGCGCTGTCGTCCAAGCTCGCGCCGCTCCGCGCGCGAGCGACCACGCCGATGAGCTGGAGCGGTTGATCGAGCGAGAGCGTGCCCAGCGGAGGATCGAAGCCAAGCTCGATGCTGCTAGCGGCTGCGTCTGGCAGCGCGACGCGCTGGCTGGTGCGCTCGTAGTAGCCGCGCGGATCTTCGAAGCTGAAGTCGACGTTGCCGGTTTGCACGCCGCGGGTCAGCGCGCACACGCGACCCGTCGCGTCCGTCGTCAATGTCAGCTCGTTGGCTTCGGCCGCGCTACCGCCGCAGCGCCGGAGGGTAGCGGCGCCCTCGGCGCGCAACTTCACGCGCAGCTCAGCGCCGGCGATCGGGCGTCCTACCTCGTCGCCCAGCGTGGCGCGCAGCTCGTAGTCCTCGCCGCTACGGCGGGTCTCGGTCGTGATGCTGGAGCCACCCGACACCTTCAGGCGCGGCTCGTCGGCGGCCGCCCAGCCGGGGCATGACGCTAGCGCAGCCAGCAACAAGCTTGCGCGCGCGCGTCGTCGCGGAGCCGCGCGCGCGATTCTCGCTTTGGACGCGATTCTCGCTTTGGGAAACAGCGCTGGTCGCTCACGCCACCACATCGGCGCCAGCGTAGCCCACTTTGAACAGTGGTGGCCTTCGCACCGTCCAACGTTGCACCATCTGGCCATGATATCGTCCCGTGTGATGTTGCCCTCCCCAGTCATGCGGGCGTTGTCGGTCTTGGTGTTCCTGGGGGCCGCGCTCCTGGCACCGAGCGCGCAGGCGCAGAGCAGCGACGTCGAGCGGCTCATCTACAACCTGACGAACAGCGAAGACTTTCGCGTCCGCACGCAGGCTGCGTTGGCGCTCGGCGCCTCCAAGAGCGAGCGCGCGGTGACGCCGCTGTGCTCGGCGCTGGCGGACTCGAACACGACGGTGCGCGCCGCGTCTGCCGCCGCGCTCGGCCGGCTCAGCCTCAAAGGCTCGCAAGAGTGCCTGCAGAAGCGCCTCGCGGTGGAGACGAGTGACGTGGTGAAGGCCACCATTCAAAAGGCCATCGAGGTGATCAAGAGCGGCGCGAGCGGCGCCGAGCCTCTGTTCGTGAGCGACACCAAGTTCTACATCGCGGTCGGCAAGACGACCGACAAGACCGGCCGAGGCACCGCTGAGGTGGACGGTATCGTGCGCGCCGCCATGACCGCTCGCGTCGGGCAAACCGCCGGCTTCCTCGCCGCGCCCCCCAACGAAACGCCGGCGGACGCCAAGCGAAGGCTGGCGAAGCACGCTGGTGTCAAAGGCTTCTTCCTTTCGCCCAGCGTGCTCCCGCCGGATTATTCGAACGGCAACCTCAAGATCAAAATCGAGGTCGCCATGCTGTCGTACCCGGAGAAGAACCTGATCGGTAGCTACTCCGTGAACCTCACGGAGCCGGGCGTCTCGCCCGGCAGCACGGAGAACGAGAACGAGCTCATCCGCATGGCTGCCGAGCGCGCCTTCGACAAGTTTGCCCCCATCGCTGCCAGCCAATAGCTGAACAAACTAGCCGGTCTCGTCAGGGGCCCGACGAGCAGGACGACGAGCATCACATGAATAGGCACATCAATAGGTGGCAGGCAGCCGCGAGCGCTCGCGCCGCACACGATCCTTGCTTGGGTGGCCTGGCCGCCCGTAAGCTTGCAAGCTTGGGAGCAAGGGCCCATCGCTCGAGCTCCCTGAGGAGAAGTTGAATATGCCCCAAGCGGCATCCATGTCTGCCCCGCCCACTGGGCGCCACCAGCGCCGGCTCAGAAACTACCTGCTGGATGCGCATTTTCAGCTGAAATACAGCGCGTACCTGGTGGGCATCGCGCTCTTGTTCAGCGTGTGCTTGGGCACGCTGCTCTTGCGAACCAGCGAAGCCGTCATCGCGCAGAGCAACCAGACCGTGGCTCAAGGGGAAGCGGTGGTCAGCCGCGGCCGTGAGGTCGTGGAGGAGAGCCGCAAGGTCAGCGAAGTGGTGAAGATGAACATCGTGAAGGACCCGATCTACAGCGACAATCCGGCGCTGCTCGAGGCCTTCAAGGGCGACGCTGACAAGCAGGACGAGCGCCTGAAGAACCAGCAGGCCTTGCTGGAGAAGCAGGCGACCGAGCTGAAGCAGCAGTCCGCGGCCATCCGCGGCCAGCAGCGCACCATGTTCATCACGCTCACCACCGCGCTCACGCTGCTGGTCGTGCTGATCGGTCTGGCCGGCATCATGGTGACGCACAAGGTCGCCGGCCCCATCTTCAAGATGAAGCGACAGATCCGCGAGGTGGGGGAGGGGCACCTGCGTATCCCCAACAAGCTCCGCAAGGGCGACGAGCTGGTGGACTTCTTCGAGGCGTTCGAGACGATGGTGATCAACCTGCGCTCACGCCAGCAGAGCGAGATCGACAAGCTGGAGCAGGCCATCGCCGCGCTGGAGCCCAAGGCGGAGCCCGGCGAGCTGGAGCCGCTGTACCAGCTGCGTCAGGCGATGAAGGACGCGCTCAACACCTGAGCCTGGCGGCGGAGCGCCGGCCGCTTCAGAACGCGGCCGGGACGTACTCCACACGCGCGCCGTCCGGACCAAAGTGGACGCTGGCCGCGTCGAAGCGCAGGTGTTTGACGGAAGCGTCGTGCCGATAGCGTCGCGCCCACAAGCGCTGCCCCGCAAGGCGGATGCGGTAGCGCTTGCGGCCGTCCAAGCTGCCAAAGCCGCTCGTCCACGCGCTCGCACCGCGCGTACGCACCTCTACGACGACGACGGTGTCGCCACGGCGCGCAACCACGTCCAGCTCGAGCCGCGATAGCCGCAGGTTCAGAGCGACGATGTCGTAGCCGCGGGCGATGAGGTAGCGAGCGACAGCGTGCTCCGCCGCTCGCCCTGTCCGCGCTCTCTCAGCCGCCCGGACGGCGACCGCACTCTGGCGACCAGTCGTCCGGGGTGCAGCCGCAGGCCGCCGGATCGCTCGCGCAGTTGGGAGCGGTCTTGTAGTGGTCCTTCTCGTTATACTTGGTTCCGGAGCGGATACAGTACGAGCCGGCGAGCTGGCCGCCACCTGCGGTGATCTTGAGATCGTCGACGAGGGGCTCACACGTGAACCCTTCGGGACATTCGCAGTAGCGGGCGTTCTTCTCGGGGCCATCGCAGCGGCAAGAGCAGTACACCGCCTTCTCGGTCTGCCGGCTCTTTAGTTGCGGAGGAACCTCGACCTTGATGTTGTCCAGGCTGTTCGGGTCGTTCGTCGCTTCCGTACCCGGGATGGCGCACACCGGGTTGTACCTCGGGTTGGGGCGCCCCGTGGGCGTGCCGGTCTCATCTACCTCGTCCGGGCTCGCCTGCGACGCGGTCTGGCCCAAGCGGCAGCTCACGCGACCCTGGAAGTGGTTCACGAGGCAGAGCCGGGTTTCGCACTGAAACGACCGGCTCTCCACGTTCACCTCGGTGACCTGGAAGCCGTTGAAGTTCTGCGAGTATTCGTCCTCGGGGGTGCAGGGATCGCCGACGCCGCCAGGCGTGCAGGCAAGAGCTGCCCAACCGAGCAGCAATCCGACCGACCATGAAACAGCACTCGGCATCCTTGTCATCGTTGCTCGTTACCTTGGGGCTGGTGGGGCGCGCTCGCCGGTACGGTCGCCCGCGGACCGGCGCGTACGCTAATCGAGCGCGTCGAATTCCGTCAACGCGAAAGCCATCACGTGCTGCGCAATCATGGCTCAGCTCGGAAAGTTTGCACGCGAGCGGCGCGAGCGCGATGGCGCGCGAGGATTGAGCGTGAGCGCGCGCAGCCACCACTACGATCGCGCGCTTACTGATGTTAGAGTTCGCCGGGCGTGCGTTCTCGCTTTGGGGAGCGCGCTAGGGATCGACCGCCCGGGCCCAAGGTCGAGCGGCGCCTGCGTTTCGGACGACAAGTCGGACTGCCTCTCGAGGCACCGTGAGCTCAGCGAGCTAGGAAAGGCGATTTCCTCACACCTTGTGCGCAATGAGGCTCCAAGCACGGAAAATTCTGACGCAGCCCCAAAGACTCCACGATTGAGTGACCGAGTTTCAACGACGCTTGACAACGCTCTCCGCCGCTATCTAACATGCCGCAGCCCTGCGGGTTGTATCTACCGGTAGTTATTAGGCTTTTTCGTCTCGAGACCCCAGCCCGTCCGACGCCCCCCGCCCGGGGGTCGGCGCTCCGCCCCTCGCTCGGTGCGGGGCGAGCCTCTCCACCCATCCAACGAGGATACATGTTCCGAAAGCGCCTGGTCGCGGTCAGCATCCTGGCTACAGCCGTTGTGTCGAGCACGCTCGGCATCACCAACATCGCCCGCGCCGAAGAGGTCCTGGATCTCGACGCGCCCGCGCCGACCACGAAGAAGCCGAAGGGCGGCGCCAAGGCACCCGCGAAGGGTGGCGTCGACATCGATCTCGATGAGGACGCACCGAAGGGCAAGGTGCCGGCAGCGGTCGTCGCGGGCAACCCGACCGAGGCGGCGGCGCAAGCCAAGGCGCTGTTCGACAAGGAGCGGTGGAACGAGGCGGCGCAGGCTCTGCACAAGGTGCGCGCTGGAGAGACGGGCGACGATCCGGGCAACAAGCAGCTGGCCGAGTACTTCCTCGCCATCTCGCTCTATCGCCTCAAGTTCTACCAGGCGAGCTATCAGATCTTCAGCGGGGTCGCGGACCACCCCAATCACCTGAAGTTCAAGGAGACGCTGCTGTGGCTGGCCAAGCTCGCCACGCAGCTGCCGGAGCCGGCGGACATCATCGAGCGCGTCGGTAAGTACAACGACGAAGATCTGGCTCGCTTCGACAACGCGCAGCAGCGCGACCTGTACTGGCAGCTGAACTTCATGCTCGGCCGCTACAAGTACCGTAACCGCCAGTTCGAGGAAGCCATCCGGCTGTTCCAGAAGGTGGACCGCCGCAGCGAGTACTACGTGAAGGCCCAGTTCTTCACCGGCGTGAGCTACGTGCAGCTGCGCAAAGCCGTGCCGGCCGTGAAGGCCTTCCAGCGCATCGAGAAGGCGCTAGATGAGGGCGTGGAGGGCGTCGATGACGAGGATCGCATGCGCGATCTCGCGTACCTGTCGATGGCGCGCACGTACTACTCGTCGTCGATCACGCTAGACCCGGAGACCAACGCACCGACCGTGAACAGCACCAAGCTGAGCGCGGCGGTGAAGTACTGGAACTTGGTGGACCAGACCAGCGAGTACTGGCTGGACGCGCTGTTCGAGGAGTCGTGGGCGTACTTCATGGCCGGCGACTACCCGCGCTCGCTCGGCAACATCCACACGCTGAGCGCGCCGTATTTCCCGAACTCGTTCTATCCGGAGTCGGAAGTCCTCAAGGCCATCATTTACTTCACGAACTGCAACTACGACGCAGCCACCACCGTCGTGGCGCGCTTCAACCTGCGCTACGTGCCGATCAAGGACGAGCTCGAGCGCATCCTGAAGAACTACAAGGGCGAGAACCGCGAGGACGCCTTCTTCAAGTTCTTGCTCGACGTGCGCGAGGGCAAGGGTGACATCCCGGCCTCGGTGCGGCCCATCGTGGAGATCGCCCTGTCCGACCGCCAGCTGCTCCGCAACATCGACTACGTGAAGCTGCTGGAGGAGGAAGAGAAGCGGTTCAAAAAGTCGCCGTCGGACTTCCAGAGCTCCGGCCTGGGCATGGAAGTGTCGGACGCGCTGAAGCTGGCGCGTGACCTGGCGGTTCGTCAGGCGGGCGAGCTCGCTCTCGGTCGCTACCAGCGCTACGTGGACGAGCTGAACGAGCACCTGCGTAACGGCGAGAAGATCCTGATCGACATCACCGCCGCGCAGAGAAATCTGCTCGACGAGAAGATTCAGACCAATCAGGTGAGCAAAGCTGAGTCGAAGATCTACGGCGTGGTCAAGCCGGACGAGGAACACGTGATTTGGCCGTTCAACGGCGAGTACTGGCGCGACGAGCTCGGTTTCTACCGACAGGTGGTCGAGTCGGCCTGCGGAAGGTGATGCAAATGAGCGTGAAGAGAGCCTATTCCGTCGTGGTGGCAGCGTTGGGCGTGTGGCTGACAGCCGCACCCGCCGCTGCTGCGCCTGAAGCCAAGCCGACCGATCTGAGCTTGGAGTGCATCGGCAAGGAAGCGCAGACCAACCTGATGACTTGCCCGGGCGGTCCGGCCAAGTTCGACGCGAAGCAGAAGCGCGCCGTCGCCTTCAAGAGCGCCCCGCCTCCGCGCGAGGTGAAGAAGCGCGAGGATGACGTCAAGCCCGTCAACCCCGATGAGCTGAAGAAGTTCGCCGACCGCGACACCCGCAAGAACCGCTTGCAGGCTCGCGCCCGCGCGCTGCTCATCACCGAGATTCAGGGCCTCGAGCGCCTGTACAAGCGCACTTCGAAGAAGTCGCCGGATCGGCCGCAGCTGACCCGGCGCCTCGCGGAGGCCTACGTCGAGCTAGAGAGCGCCGCCAACCGCGACAAGATCGCGGCGGACGTGCAGGCGCAAGATGCCCAGCGCACCAAGAAGGGCAACGCGGCGAAGTTCAAGGCGGACGCCGTTCAGGCCGAGAAGATCGTCAAGGCCGCGCGTGAGAAGGCGATTGCCTACTACACGCAGATGAAGAACGACTACCCGGACTACTCGAAGATCGACGAGGTGCTCTACTACCTCGCGTACGAGCACGAGCAGGGTGGCAACCTCAAGGACGCGCGCTCGGTTTACTTCGAGCTGATCCAGAAGGCGCCGAAGTCGCCGTTCATCCCGTACGCGTACCTGGCGTTCGGCGAGCTGTTCTTCCAGGAGGCGCAGGGTGATCCGGCCAAGTGGGACCTGGCTGCGGCCGCCTACAAGGAAGTGATCAAGTACCCGCCGCCGACGAACAAGCAGTTCGGCTATGCCCGCTACAAGCTGGGCTACGTCCACTGGAACAAGGGCGACTACGTCAACGCGCTGAACGAGTTCAAGAAGGTCGTCGAGTACGGCGATCAGTTCACGGACGTTCCCAACGCGTCGCAGCTGGCCAAGGCCGCCCGCCGCGACATGATCCCGGTCTACGCCGTCGCTGGCGCGCCGGACAAGGCGTACAACTTCTTCAAGCCGGTCAGCGGGGACAAGGGCGGCGAGCAGACCAAGACGGTCGGCATGCTGAACGAGCTCGGCCTCGCCTACCTCGACACCGGTCACTACAAGGAAGCGATCGTCCTCTATCGTGATCTGTTGAGCCGCGACGGTGGCGCCAAGAGCTGCTTCTACCAGGGGCAGATCACGACGGCGACGCAGGCCATGCTGTCGGGTGACAAGGAAGGCATCCGCAAGGAGATGGACCAGCAGGTCCGCGTCTTCAACGACTTCGTCAAGGCCGGCAACCCCGAGAAAGAGAAGCTCGAGTGCGCCAACAAGACCGCTGAGCTCCTAGCGGAGACGGCGATGAGCTGGCATCTCGAGGCCGTCGGCACCGGCGGCGTGCGCGGCACCGGCGACAAGAAGACGATGGACCTGGCGGCGTACCTCTACAAGAAGGTCGCCGAGAACTTCACGGCGGCTGACTTCGCCAAGTTCCAGTTCCCGCGCATCGTGAAGGAAGACTGGCCCACGATGTACAAGATCAAGTACGCCATGGCGGACTTGCTCTACTTCCAGCAGCGCTGGGAGGAGTGTGGACCGGCGTTCGACGCGGTGGTGGCCGAGGACCCGAAGGGCGGACAGGCGGCAGAGGCCGCGTACGCTTCGGTGCTCTGCTACCAGAAGATGTACGACCAGATGTACAAGGGCGACGCGGATCGCAAGACCAAGGGTCTTGGTCCGACGGGCGCCGACGCGAAGGATCGCGAGGCCAAGAAAGGTGAGTGGGAGAAGTTCAAGCCCAAGCCCTTCACCGACATGCAGAAGGGCATGGTCACGGCCTTCAACCGCTACGTCTGCTACATCACGCCGCCGAAGGGCGACAAGGAAGCGGAAGAGCAGTACGTCGAGGTGAAGTACGCTCGCGCCCGCACCTACTTCGAGGCGCAGCACTGGGAGGAAGCGGCGCTCGCGTTCCGCGACGTGGCCATCAACCACGCCGACAAGGACGCCGGCATCTTCGCCGCCCAGCTCTACCTCGAGGCCGTGAACGTGCTCGGCAGCCGCGCGGAGCCCCCGCGCCCGGCTTGCTTCGACGACATGGCCAAGGACGTGCCGACCTTCCTCGAGCTTTACTGCAAGGGCAGCAAGTTCGAGGACAACAAGGAGCAGTGCGAGACACTGACCCGCATCCAGTTCGACATCATGCGCTTGAAGGCGCAGAAGCTGGTGGAGAGCGGCGACGCGAAGAGCGACAAGGGTCAGTACAAGGACGCCCTCGACACCTACAAGAAGGGTGCGGAGGCGTACCTGGACCTGTGGCGCACGTACTGCGAAGGCCCGATGAGCAAGGGCGAGCGGCCCAAGCAGTGCGAGAAGGCCGACGAAATCGTCTACAACATGGCGCGGGCCTATCAGGCCGCCCGCCTGTTGGCGAAGGCGATTCAGGTTCGCCTGACGATCCTGCTCAACAGGACGTACGGCATGCAGGACTCGGAGCTAGCCAAGAAGGCTCTCTACGAGGTCGGCAGCAACTACCAAGCCATCGCCGTCTACGACAAGGCCTCGGAGTTCTTCGAGCGTTACTGCGAAGCGACCGCCTACAAGGGCGAGTTCGCCGACCAGGCGCTGAGCGACGCCGTGGTGCTGCGGCTCGGTATCGGTCACGACGAGCAAGCCATCAAGGACGCCAACAACTTCAACAAGTACTACGGCGCGAAGAAGCCGACGCAGGCGGCGCAGATCGCCTTCGCGGTCGCGGCGCACTACGGCGAGAAGAAGGACTGGGGCAACGTCGAGAAGCGCCTGGCCGGGTCGATGAAGCTCATCGACTCCAAGGCGACCACGGACGTGCGCGCTCAGGCTCACGCCCTGCTCGCTCGTGCCTACGTCAAGAGCAACAAGGAAGCCGTCGCTGCCCGCGAGTACGGCGCTGTTCGCAGCCTGTGGGCGGATCCCAAGGCCGCGGTGGCGTCGATCGAAGGCATCGAGGGTGAGGACGCCAACGCCAAGCAGCGCCGGCTCGGTCGTGCGCTGGAGGCGGTGGGCGAGGCCCTGTTCTTCTTCGCTGAGCAGAAGAAGGCCAAGGTCGACAAGGTCACCTTCCCGGAGTACCGCGGCCAGGGCAGCAAGGAAGCCGTCCTCAAGCACATCAACACCAAGGTGAAGGACTGGATCGCCAAGAAGCGCCCGCTGATCGACGAGGCTTCGCAGGAGTACAAGAAGATCGTCGACCTGCAGCCGGTGCCTCCGCCGCGCTGGGTCATCGCCGCTGGCTCTCGCGTCGGTGAGATGTGGGGCAAGTTCGTGAAGGAGTTCCGCGCGGCTCCGATCCCGGACAGCATGAAGCGTGACTACGAGATCCGTACCGCTTACTACGGCGCTCTCGACGACGCCTCCGAGCCGCAGAAGCAGCAGGCCAAGAACGCCTACGGCATCTGCCTCGGCTACTCGGTGAAGTACCAGTACTTCGACGAGTTCAGCCGCGCCTGCGAGGTCTGGCTGGCGGAGAACTACAAGAACGAGTTCCACGTCGTCGACGAGTTCCGCGGCGCCCCGAACCGCGTGAACAGCGTGCTGCGCGAGCAGGGCAGCCCGTTGCGCATCGGCGGTGAGCCGATGGTGGTGCAGAGCGCCGAGCCGATCGAGAAGAAGAAGGCCGACGACAAGAAGAAGGAGGGCGGTGCCTGAGCGGCCGCGGCGCCGCACCTTTCGCGCACTCGCCAGGAGATGCCCATGAAGAACCTCACCCGTGTCGCCCTCATCCTCGCCTCGGCCCTGACCTTCGCTTGCGGTGGCCCCACCCTCGGCAAGGACGGCAAGCCGGTGCTGGACCCGTC
>JAEYOT010000133.1 GCA_023411445.1 Pseudomonadota bacterium | reverse complement strand
TTGCTGGCTTGCTACGAGGAGAAGCGCGACTTGATCGCGCTCGGCGCGTACGCCAAGGGCAGCGACGCGCGGCTCGATCAGGCCATCACGGCGCTGCCCGAGCTCGAGCGCTTCCTGCGCCAGGAGCCCACGACGAGCGACGCCTTGCCCTCGACCTTGCGGACGCTCGAGACCATCGCCGCGCGCTACCCCGAGCGCGGTTGACTCAAGTCGTCGTCTCGCCGCTCAGCTCTTGATCGAGCTCTTGCAGCAGGCGCTTGGCGTTCTTCGACAGCTTCTTCGGCACCTTGATGCCGATCATGACGTGCAGGTCACCACGGCCAGCGCGATCCAGTCGTGGCACGCCCTCGCCGCGCACCACCACCACGCTGCCCGGCTGCGTGCCGGGCTCCACCTTGACCGTGACCTCGCGCTCGTCCGGCAGCACCAGGCGAGTGACGGTGCCGAGCGTGGCCTCCGCGAAGCTCAGCGTGAGCCGAGTGCCCAGGTCGTTGCCGTGGCGCTCGAAATGCTCGTCAGCGGCGACCTCCACGTCCACGTAGAGATCGCCGGGGGGAGCGTTGGCGGGCCCGGGCATGCCTTGCCCCGGCACGCGCAGCCGCTGCTCCGAGTCGATACCGGCGGGCACGTTGACCAGCACCTTGCGGTGCTTCTCCACCGCGCCTTGGCCCCGGCACGTCTCGCACGGGCTGGCGATCATTTGGCCGGTGCCGCGGCACCGCGCGCACGGGCTGGAGAACATGATGAAGCCGCGCTGCGCCGTGACCTGCCCGCTGCCTCGGCACTGCGAGCACGTCTCCGGTTTGGTGCCCGGCTTGGCGCCGCTGCCGTGGCACGTCTCGCACGGGGCGGCGCCGTGGATGGACACCTCGTGCTTGCCGCCGGTGAGCGCCTCCGCCAGCGTCAGCGTGAGCTCCACGCGCACGTCCTGCCCCCGCTCCGGCCGACGTCGACGGCCGCCCCCTCCGAAGCCGAAGCCGCCCGCTCCGCCTCCGAAGAAGTCCGAGAACATGTCCTGAAAGTGGCTCAGGATGTCGCCCATCCCGGCGTTGTTGAAGTCGAAGCCGCCGCCGCCCAGCCCGGCGTGGCCGAAGCGATCGTAGGCGGCTCGCTTCTCGCGATCCGAGAGCACGGTGTAGGCCTCGGTCGCCTCCTTGAACTTCACCTCCGCCTCCGGGTTGCCCTGGTTGCGGTCGGGATGGTGCTTCAACGCCGCCTGGCGGTACGCCTTACGAATGTCGTCTTCGCTGGCGTCACGCGCGACTCCAAGCACCTCGTAGAAGTCGCGCTTTTCACTCATGCTGTAAGCTCATGGACGCTGGGATCGCGGCGGAAAATCCGCGGCAAAGTAAGTCGTAGCGGCGAGCTGTCAACTCGATTTGGCCGAAGCCGCCAAATTCGGCTGCGTCACCCTGCAGTCAGGACTCGCGGGTCTCCGTGGCGCCGCTCTTACGCACTGCGGCTTCGAGCGCCCAGCGGGTGGCGACCAGGTCCGCCTGGCTCTTGGCCAGCTGCTGAGCCAGCGTCTCGTTGCTGTCCGCCTTGGGCAGCGTGACGGCCGCGCTCTCGGACGCCGGCGCCGCCAGCTGCCGGACTAGCTCCTTGCCGGTGCGCTCGGCTTCGCGCAGCTCGCGCTCGAGGCGGCGGATCTGCTCGCCGCGCTCGCGCAGCGCCTGCTCCAGCGCGCTGAGGTCGGCTGCGGCCGCCGCGGCCTCCTCCGGGGAGGGACCGGCGCTCAGCTTCTGCTTCAGCTCTTCGATGCTGGCTTCGTGGGCCTTGAGGCTCAGGTCCTGCGTCTTGAGCAGCTGGTTCTTGTTGTCCAGCTCTTGACGCAGCGCGCTCAGCTCCGCGTCGCGGGCGAACACGCGCGTCTCCGCCTCGCGCAGCTTGGCGTCCCGCGCGGCGAGGGCTTGCCGCTCGCGAGCCAGCTCATTCTGCAGCTCGGCTAGCTGGCTCTTGGCCTGCTGCTCCGCGTCGCGCGCGCGACGTAGCTCTTCGCTGTCCTCGGCCGCGTCGCCGATCACGCTGCGGTAAGGCAGCTGCACCACCGAGAACGCGTCCAGCTCCACCGGCTGCTGCGAGCCGATGGCGATGAACGTCTCCGGCTCCTCCGCGCCGCCGGGCACGAAGGCGGTGTCCAGCGACGGCTCGGGGGTGCCGTCCGGCGCGAAGTCCGCCACCACGTAGCCGACGAACGGCGCTTGCCCCAGCATGCGCACGTGCTCGAACTCCGCCTTCACCGCGTCGTAGAGCGCGTAGTAGTCGAGCGCGTCGGCCTGGCTGGCGCGCCGGGGCATGAGCGGCGAGGTCACCTCTTGGTTGGCCGAGGCCACCAGCACCACCCCGCGGGGCGACAGCGCCTTGCGCACGCGCCGCAGCAGCGCTGCCGGCTCGCTGATGCTGGCGTCCTCGATCAACGCCAGGTCGAACGCGCCGTCGCGCAGCGCGAAGTGGCCGTCGGCCAGCGCGGAGAACGAGACGCTACCGTTGCGGTTCTTGGCGGTCGCTTCGCCCAGCCGCACCGGATCCGGGTCGCACACGTGGACCAGGCGCGCGCCACGTTCCAGCAGCTGCGCGGGGAGGGCCGAGGTGGCGGGGCCGACGAACAACACCCGGCGCCCGCTGGCGACGGGCTCGGTGTAGGCGGCGAGGACGATGGCTGGCTCGATGGCGCTCGACATGGGCGCGCGCAGCCTAGCCAAAGGGCGCGGCGCTGGCCAGCGTGGGGCCCCAGCGGGGGCAGAAGTGCGTCCAGTCGGCCTCGGCAGCGCTCGGCTAGCTCAGCTCCGGTGTGGCTGACTCGAAGCTGCCGGCCTGAGCGGCGTGCCAGGCGCGCGCGAAGCTCTTCGGCACCGAGTCGCCGAGCAGCGCGCCCTCCTGCAAGTACTCGTACATCTCGGCGTAGTGGTGGACCTCGGTGGGGCTCACGCGGCGCAGGATGTGCCAGGGCCGGAGCTCGGCAGGGGAGGACAGGCCGCCGGCGGCCAAGAGCTCCACCAGCGCCCGCACGGTGTTGTGCTGGTAGTTGCGCACGCGCTGCGCTTTGTCGGTGACCACGAGGCCCACGACCAGCGCCGGATCTTGCGTCGCGACGCCGGTCGGGCAGTCGTTGGTGTTGCACTTCTGCGCTTGGATGCAGCCGAGCGCGAACATCATGGCGCGCGCGCTGTTGCAGAGATCCGCGCCGATCGCGATCTTGTGCGCCAAGTCGAAGCCGGAGATGACCCGCCCGCTGCCGATGATGCGGATCTGCTTGCGCAGCCCCACCCCGACGAGCGCGTTGTGAACGAAGATCAAGGCTTCGTCCAGCGGCGTGCCGAGCACGTTCGAGAACTCCAGCGGGGCGGCGCCCGTGCCGCCTTCGCCGCCGTCGATCGTGATGAAGTCTGGCGCGATGCCGGTGGTGAGCATGGCCTTGCAGATGGCCAGAAACTCTCGGCGCTTGCCTAAGCACAGCTTGAAGCCGACCGGCTTGCCGCCGGACAGCTCGCGCAGCTGCCCGATGAAGCGGCACAGCCCTTCCGGCGTGTCGAACGCGTTGTGACAGGGGGGTGACAGCACGTCCTGACCCATCGCCACGTGGCGGATCTCCGCGATCTCTCGTGTGACCTTGCGCGCCGGCAGGATGCCGCCGTGACCCGGCTTGGCGCCTTGTGACAGCTTGAGCTCGATCAGCTTGACCTGCGGGTGCTTGGCCTTGTCCGCGAAGCGCCGCGGGTCGAAGTTGCCCTTGTCGTCGCGGCAGCCGAAGTAGCCGGTGCCGATTTGCCAGCACAGATCGCCGCCGCCCTCCAGGTGATGCGGAGTGAGCCCGCCTTCACCCGTATTGAGGAAGAAGCCGCCCAGCTTGGCGCCGCGGCTCAAGGCCAAAATCGCGTTCTTGCTGAGCGAGCCGTAGCTCATGGCCGAGACGTTGAGCAGCGCCGCGTCGTACGGCTGAGCGCAGGCGGGGCCGCCGATGTGCACGCGCGGATCGACGTCGGGCGGATGGATCGCGCACAGCGAGTGGTTCATCCACTCGTAGCCGATGGCGTACACGTCCTGCTCGGTGCCGAACGGTAGCGTGTCCGTCACGTTCTTCGCGCGGCGGTAGACCAGTGAGCGCTGCTCGCGGCTGAAGGGACGGCCCGAGCGGTTCGTCTCCACGAAGTACTGGTGAATCTCCGGCCGGATGCCCTCGAACAGGTAGCGTAGCCGCCCCACCAGCGGGAAGTTGCGGCGGATGGCGTGGCGGGTCTGAACCATGTCGTACACACCGAGGCCGAGCAGCGGCAGCACGACGAGCAGCAGCCAGAGCGTGGGCGACCACAGGCTGTAGAGCGCTCCGACCACGACGAGGCTCGCCAGCGCTGCGATGAAGAACAGGGCACGCGGGGACATCACCACCATCTTATCAACTCCGTCGGAAAGCTCGCGCGCTGCTCATGGCTGAGCGCAGGGCGCGGGAACCTGGCACGGGCTACCGCAGTTGAGCGCCAGCGCGTAGCGCTCGATCTGCTGGGGCGACGAGCGGCCCAAGCCGGTGCCGGCCAGGCAGAGCATGACCGCGTCCGCTTGCGCCAGCGGCAGGGCGGGATCGCTGCAGCGGCCGTTCAGGCACTGGCCGTCCTTCATGCCGTGCAGAGGCGGGCAGTCCTGGTCCTCGACGCAGGTGAGCGCCCGGCAGTCGTACGAGCCCTCGACCTCGGCTCCGGCCTTCACGTCGCACACGCCGACCAAGCGGCTCTGCGTGTGCAGGGTGAGCGCAGGCTTGTCCGTCTGCACTGGCCCGGACAGCTGCTCCAGCCGGCAGGGCGCCCGGCGCTCGCAGGTCGCGCGAAAGGACCGGCCCTCCGAGTCACGCAGCGTGCGCTGAGCTTGGCCCTGGCACGCGCCGAGGGTGAATAAGAGCGCGAGCGCGGCCGGCGTAGTCCATTGCCTCATCGTCGTGCTCGTCACAAACTGTGAAGCTAACACGATGCTCGCAGAGCTATGGCACTTGCTGAACCGTCCGGCGCTCCTGTGGGGGCTCGGCTGCTTCTCGATCGTCGCCGTGGTGTGCAGCATCTTGTTCGTCCCGCGCTACCTGGCGAGCCTGCCCGTGGACTACTTGCACGGTGAGGGGCGGAGCGCTCACGGCTCGCGAGCGCGCCACGTGCTGCGCAACGTGTTCGGCGTGGTCTTGGTGCTGCTCGGCCTGTTGATGTTGGTCTTGCCGGGGCAAGGCCTGATCACCTTGCTGGTGGGCCTGCTGCTCTTGGATTTTCCGGGCAAGCAGCGGCTGATTCGCCGCTTGCTCGCGCGCCCCAAGGTGCTTAACGTGGTCAATCACCTGCGGCAGAAGCACGGTAGCCCGCCGCTCGCGGCGTGAGCTAGAGCGCCTTCTCGTACAAGCGGTAAGTCTTGTAGATCTTGCCGCCCATCAGCTTGATGCCGGCGTTGACGGGAGCGTTGTCCTCGAGCGTCCAAGACAGCTCGCCCCAGGTCAACCCCAGCTGTTTGCCGGCGGCGTTCATCTTGGCGTACAGGTAGGCGCTGAGCGCCGCGTACTTGCGCTGAGTGCGGTATTTCTTGCGGATGCCGAGGATGATCAGGCGCGCGCTGTGCGGGCCGACCACCTTGAGCCGCCAGAGCAGCTTGGGGAAGTTCAGCGGCAGCAGCTTGCCCTTCATGTCGGCGATCAGCTCGTTCAAGTTCGGCAGCGCCAGCGCCACGGCTGCGGGCTCGCCATCCACCTCCGTGATGTACGACAGCTCCGGCACCGCGATCAGCTTCAAGTCCGCGGCCATCTTCGACAGCTCGCGCTCCGTAAAGGGCACGAACGACCAGTTGTCGCTCCAGGCGTCGTTGTACACGTCCATGATGACGCGCAGATCGGCGTCCAGGTTCTTCATGTCCACGTGACGCGATTGGACCTCCGGCATGGCGGAGAGCTCGTCGTGGGCTTTGCGCACGCGGCTGGGAACGTCACCCACCTGGTAGCGCCAGGCGTAGGCGTCCTTGCATTTGCTGAAGCCCGCCCTCTCGATCAGCCCGCCTTGGTAGGCGCGGTGGTGCGGCATCATGATCATCGGCGGCGTGTCGAAGCCGTCCACCAGACAGCCCATCTCCTCGTTGAGCGAGAGCGAGAGCGGGCCGCGGATCGTCTTCATGCCGCGCGCGCGCAGCCAGTTGCTGGCAGCGTCCAGCAAGGCCTTGGCCACCTCCTCGTCCTCGATGGTGTCCAGGAAGCCGAAGCTGCCGACGTCGTCGCGGTAGCGCGCCAAGTGCTCGCGATCGATCTGCGCCGTGACGCGACCCACGCACCAGCCGTTGCGGTAGGCCGTGAACACCACGCCCTCGCCGTGCTCGAAGAAGGGGTTCTTCGGGCTCAGGCGATCCTTGAGATCCATGTCCAGCGGGCGGACATAGTTCGGATCTCCGCGGTAGATGTAGTCTACCACGTTCAGGAAGTCGCTCAGCTTACCCCCAATCTTCGTCTCGCGGATCTCGACAGCCATTGGCGAGCGCGAGCTAACTGCGCGCGCACCCGAGAGTCAATCCGCGAGTGCGCTCAGCAGCTCAGATGACGCCGTACTTCTTGCCGACCTTGGCGAAGGCCTCGAGCGCGCGGTCCAGGTGCGCCCGCTCGTGCGTGGCCATGTAGCTCGTGCGCAGCATGGCGCTCTTGGGCGGCACGCCGGGGGAGATGAACGGGTTGGTGTACACGCCGTACTCCTCCAGCAGATCACGCCACATCATGATCGTGCGCAGATCTTGCCGGATGTAGATGGGGATGACGGCGGTCTGCGTGTGGCCCAGCTCGAAGCCCAGCTTGCGTAGCTCGTCACGCATGTACGTGAAGTTCTCACGCAGCTTGTCCATGCGCCACGTCTCCTCTTGCATCACCTCGAGCGAAGCCATGGCGGCGGCGACGGAGGGCGGCGCGGCGCTGGCGGCGAACATGAAGCTTGGCGCGAAGTGCCTGATGTAATCCAGCACCTTGCGCTCGCCGACCAAGAAGCCACCAATGCTGGCGAAGGACTTGGAGAAGGTGCCGCCGATCAGGTCCACCTGAGCCTCTAGCCCGAAGCTGTGCGCCGTGCCGCGACCGCCGGGGCCGATCACGCCCACCGCGTGCGCGTCGTCCACCAGCAGGCGCGCGCCGTGCTTCTTCACCACCGGCACCAGCTCGTCCAGCTTGGCGATCTCGCCTTCGGCGCTGAACACGCCGTCGGTGATCACGAACGCGCCCTCGCCCGGCTCCAGCTTCTCCAGCGCGCGATCGAGCGACTCTGCGTCGTTGTGCTTGTAGCGCACCAGCTTGGCGCCAGCCGCCTGGCCCAGGCGCACGCCGTCGTAGAGCGAGGCGTGCACGTTGCGATCGATGAAGGCCGTGGTCTGTTTGTTGCTGAGCAGCGCGGCGCAGGTGGCGATGTTCACCTGATAGCCGGTGGTGAACACCAGCGCGCTCTCCTTGCCCATGAAGGCCGCGAGGCGCTCTTCCAGCTCCTCGTGCAGCTTCATCGAGCCGTTGACCAAGCGCGAGCCGGTCATGCTGGTGCCGAAGCGATCGATCGCGGCGCGCGCCGCTTCACGCACCTTGGGGTGCTTGGTCAGGCCCAGGTAGTTGTTGGAGCCCAACATCAAGACGCGCTTGCCGTTGATCTCCGCCTCCGGGCCGTCGTTGAAGTCCAGCGGGCGGAAGAAGGGGTAGATGCCCATCTTGCGCGCGTTGTCCGCGGCCATGAACTTGTACGCCTTCTCGAAGACGTCCTTGCCGCCGATGCTGGCGAGCGAAGTGCGCTCCTTCATCGACTCATCCATGTCGGTGGAGCCGGAGCTGATGTCCTTCGACGGCTGGCTCGCGTGCCCGTTCTTGGCAGACGCTTCTGCCTGACCGTTGCTCTTGGCGGCGGGCGCAGCCTTGCCGATGTTCTCGTCGAGCGCGGGATCCACGTTCGGCAGCTCGTGCCCGTTCTTGAGCACGGACCAGGCCGCCTTCAGGCGTCCGCGGGCGTCCAGCAGCCCTTCGGTGGCCTTCATCACGCGGTCATCCGACACCCAACGCATCACGGAGGGGCGGAGCAGAGCTTGTTTGCCTTTGTCGACGAGGGCTTGACGCAGACCCATGGTGCCGGGGTTCCTACGAGGAAAGACCCGCAACGTCAACTCGTGGGGCCAACGAAGACAGGTAAATTCAAGCGTCCGCGAGCGGCGGCCAGTGCCCCTCGCCCATCTCGGTGAGCTCGATGCGCTCGAGCACCAAGCCCTCGGGGGGCGCGGTGATGCCCAGATCTTTACGCAGTCCGCTGGCGAGGCCGCGCTGGAAGGCGTCGCGCGGCAGGTGGCCGCGACCGATGTCCACCAGCGTTCCCGCGATGATGCGCAGCATGTTGTAGAGAAACTTGTTGCCCGTCACGGTGAGCTCGCTGATGCGCGGATCGTGCGCGGCTGGAGCGAGGTCGATGCGAAAGATGTGTCGCACCGTCTCCTCGCGGGCATCGGCGGCACCACGGAAGGCGCGAAAGTCGTGCTCGCCCTGGAGCTCCGCGGCGGCTTCGCGCATGGCTCGCTGGTTCAACCTGTAGGGGACCCGCCAGACCATGCGATCGACCAGCGGGTCCCGCGTGCGGCTCTCCAAGATGCGATAAACGTAAGTCTTACTGACCACGACGCGGCGCGGCTCGAAGCGTGCCGGCGTGCGCGCCGCCCGCACGACGGCGATCTCGCGCGGTAGCTCGCGGTTGAGCGCGAGCACCCAGCCGCGTGGATCGATGTCCTTGCTGGAGTCGAAAGCGACGAGCTGCCCGCGCGCGTGCACCCCCGCGTCCGTGCGGCTCACGCCGCGCGTCGTGCTGGCCTTGGGATCGATGGTGGCGATGGCGCCTTCCAGCTCGCCCGCTACTGAGCGCCCGTTCTTCTGCTTCACGTAGCCGCAGAACGGTTCCCCGTCGTAGGCGAGCGTCAGCAGCACGCCGTGCTGCTCAGGCCCCGGCGCCGCGTCCGGCGCGTTCATCCGTTAAGCGCCGCCGCCAGCGCCGGCGT
>JAEYOT010000087.1 GCA_023411445.1 Pseudomonadota bacterium | reverse complement strand
TCGACTCTGTGGAGGCGTCCTCGTCCCCCCACAGAGCTTCCGCTTTTTTTCGGAGCACCAAAAGCGCCGCCGCTTCCGCCAGCGCCTTTTCCTTTCGCCGCAGCTCACGCTCGAGCTCCTTTACTCGCTTCGACTCTGCCGACTTCCCGGCTGACTTCCGACCGCGCAGCGACTCCAGGGCACCCGCGTCTGCCGTAGCCTGCCACTGCTGCAGTTGCTCCTCGTGGAGACCGCGCCGACGGAGAAACTCGCCGAGCTCCGATCCTGAAAGCCGTTTGGCCTCTAGCACCGCTCCGAGCTTCTCTTCGGCACTCCAATCTTCTGGTCGCCTACCTTCGGTCTTCGCCTCGTCGTTCTGCCTGCGCCGTGTCACGCCCTGAAGGCTACCTGCGTCACGCAGCCACTTCGAGAGCGTTGGCTGATTCACGCCTGTTTCCTGCGCCAAGGAGTTCGCGCTGCGACCTCCCAGCATCTTCTGAACCATCTTCGTCTTGAACGCTGCCGAGTACTTCATTGCCGAGTCCGATCGCCCCCAAGTGGATCGGGATGCTCTCCCGCGACTGCGTCAGGAGAGGCGGCAACTACCCTGAGACTGGGGGAGAGTGCCTTCGTTGTTCCAGGGGTAGAAGGAGGGCCGGCGCTTGGCCCAAGGCAGCAGCGGCAACCGAGTCGGTCCGAGCGCTCGCGCCGTGATGCCGTCGGCACGGCGGTGCACGGCATGGAGGACCTGGCCGCTCGCGTCGCCGAGCGGGATCACGAGATGCCCCCCGAGCTCCAACTGATCCAGCAGCGCGCTGGGGATGCTCAACGCCGCGCCGCCAATGAAGATAGCTTGGTAGGGAGCTTCACGGGGCCAACCGGCGCCCCCCTCCCTCACGTACGTCCGAACGTTGCGACAGCCGAGCGCGGTGAGCACACGCGAGCGAGCTGCAGCGCTGGCCGGGTCACCGACGAGCGACACCACGTCGGCCGCCAACTGGCTCAGCAGCACGGTTTCGTAGCCGGAAATGGAGCCGATCTCGAGGACTCGCTCCGAGCCCGTCAGCTCCAGCGCGCTGAGCGCGAGCTCGACGCAGGTGGCCGAAAGGGTCTGGCTCGGCGGGCAGGCACAGGCTTCGTCTGGGTTTGCCAGCGCTTGCTTGGCAAGAAAAACTCCAGGCGGAAGTCGCGCCATGGCCTCGCGGACCCGGGCAGCGGCTGAGACTCTGCGATCGATCATGGGAGCACCAAAAGTAGGCGGCGGGGGCGTCGCTCGCACGCGGCGCCCCTACCTGGTTCGGGTCATTTGCTTGTGACGTTGATTTTGCGGGGTTGCGTCTCGGGGCGCTTGGGGATCGCCACGCTGAGAACGCCGTCCTTCAGGTGAGCGTGCGCCTTGTCGGCGTCCACCCCCTCGGGCAGCATGAAGGAACGCGTGAAGGTGCCGTAGGTGCGCTCCGTCGTGTAAAAGGTCTCGTTCTGTTCGCTCTTCTCCGACTCGCGCTTGCCGGAAATGCTCAGGCGATTGCCAGTCAGTTGAACTTGAAGGTCCTTCTCGGCGACACCCGGCAAATCTGCGGTGAACACGAAGCTCTCGGGCGTCTCCTTCACGTCGAAGTCGGGGGCAAAGTTGGTCAGCGCTGCCCCGGGCCATGCCCCGCCCGCTTGAAACGGCTCCCACGACATCAGCTCGCGCATGGTTCTAAATGGGTCCCATGCCGCTGGTCGCGCGAGCGCAGGTGCGTTCGCTTTTGGGCTCGTCTTCTGAATCGTCAGATCGTTAGCCATGGATATTTCTCCCTTCTCGCCTCTCCCTTGGGTCGAGGCTAACCATCCGTCCCAGCAAGCTTCATACCTACAGTGACCGCTTGCGGGAGCCGAAACAACAGCGCTGCGAGTCCGAGAAACGCACGATCTGCGTCCCGTGCGCAGACGCTGCGCGTGACAGCGACAACGCCGCGAAGCAACCGGGCCTCCGGATCCGCGAGGCACCGCTGCCACCCATCGACTTTCTTAGCAACTCGTGGAGGGGGCGTCCGATAAGTCGCTCACAAGAAGCCATGCCGTCACCCATCAGTAGCACCGGTCCTGTCGCCCCAGCCTTGCCCGCAGAAGCCGAGATCGGCCCGCCGCCCCCTCCGCCGGTCGTCACCATCCCACCCGTGCACATCACGGGCGATGCTGGCGCGCGTGAGTTGATCCGGCGCCATGACGCAGCGGCAGGTGCGTCAGGCTCAGCTCCACCTCCGACGCCACCCTCTTGCAACGAGGAGAAGTTGGCGGTGGCGGAGAAGTTGGTGCCGATGGCGATCAGCGTGGCAGGGACGCTGGTCGCGGGACCCGCCGGGCTTAGCATGGGCGTCGCTAAGCTGTTCTACGACAGCATCCAGGAAGGCAAGGCGCTGCGCGCCCTCTACGACTGCGAGAAGCAATGAGCGCTACGCCGCGGATCCTGACATGGCCTGCGCTCGTTTGGATCCTGCCGCTTAGCGGCGCCGCGACGACGGTTGGCGCTGCGGTAGGTTCGGCTCTCTGCAGCAGCATGGCAGGGGCAAGCTCCTGGTTCTCCGTGGGCGGCCCCTTTTGGGGCCCGTTCCTCACCACTGCCATGAGCTTGACCTTGGGCCCACACGTTCGAGCGCAGCTGCCGGTTCTCTTGCTGCTGTCCGGCAACTTGGCCACCTTCCTGTCCATCTCGGTCGTGCACTCCGGGCTGTTGGCGCTCACGTTGCTCGCCTTGGCCGTCGTCGCCGCCGCGACGTTCTACGGTCTGTACCAGCTACGCGTTGTCGCGAGCCTGGTCTGCGGCGCCGGCGTCGCCGCCCTGCACGCGTTCGGCTCGCTCTGCGCGGGGCCGCTGTAAACGCCCCTCACTGAGGCGGCTGCCAGCCGCCGAGGACGGACTTGGCGTCGCGCATTTGGGCGGCTTGGTCGGCGGTGATTTGTTTGCCGCCAACGCGGCCGCTCACGTCGACGGGCGAGCCGTTCTCGCTCTTGCTCTGGTACTCCCAGAAGCGCAGGCTGCTGGGCGCGTTGCCGCCGGTGATGGTCCAGCCGGCTCGGGCGATGTGGCTGCCGAGCGTGCAGTTGATGAAGGCGACGTGGCTGTTCGGGTACTCGCTCACGTCGATGCGGGCGAGCGTGGTGCCGCTGATGCCGGCGTCCGCCGTAAGCTTGGAATCCACGAACACGTAGCCGTTTTTGCCGACGCCGTTGCGGGATTGCACGATGTAGCCGCTGCGGCCAACGTTCTTGATCTCGCAGCGGTTGAAGTACACCGTGCCTTCGCCCCAAATCCAATCCACGTTGCCGGAGACGAAGCAGTCTTCCGCGTAGATCACGCCGGACCACAGCAGCGTATCTTGCAAGCTGATGAAGTCCGACTTGCGGGCGACACATTGGTTGCAGCTCTGCAGCCGGACAGCCTCCGCTTGCGAGCCGCCTTGGGGCGTCTGGTTGCGAATCGTCACGTTCTCGATCACAAGCCCGTTGGTGCCCTCCGCGCCGAAGAGGGCGCGGGCGCGCGTGCCGTTGTTGAGCGTGTTGTTGTTGACGCCCGTGAGGATGGTCTGTTTGCGGTTCTCCCCCAGCAGGGTGATGTTCTGCTTGTCCTTCACGTTGACGAGGCCGTGATACGTGCCGCTCTTGATGTCGATCGTGACGGGGGCGGTGTTCTTCTCTGGCACGGCGTCCAGCGCGCCTTGCCAGCTGCAAAACTGGCCGCTGCCGTCCAGCGCCACGCTGAGCTTGCTGCCGCTGGGAGCGCTGCCGAGCGTCTGAAAGCGCCACGCGGTCGGCTCCGTGATCGCGAAGGCGCCTGAAGCGGGTTGGATCGCGCCGGCCTCCACCGTCACGTAGTACTGCTT
>JAEYOT010000071.1 GCA_023411445.1 Pseudomonadota bacterium | reverse complement strand
AGATCGGGGGCCGGCAGCGGAAAGCCAAAGCCGAGCTGCTCCAGGCTCTCGAACGGCACCTCGACCTGCTGCCACTCGGGCGTCAGCTCGATATCCACCCCAAAGTGGTCGCTCGGAGGATCCTTCGTCGCGGGCGTCACGAAGTTGACCCGCGCCACTTGAGCGACGCCCGGCGCTTGGGAGCCTGCGCGCAGCCACAGCCGCACGCCGCTGTAGCCGCTCAGGTCGTACGGCAGGACCTCATCGCCATCGAGGGCGAGCGCGGTGCCGATCAGGGCGCCCCAGACCCCGAAAGGGCCGCCCGTCGTATGCAGGCCACGCTTGCTCGCGCCGCGCGCCGGCTTCAGGCCTACCGGCAACAGCGGTTGCTCGGCGCGCGGCGTCTGCGGCCCGAAGCCGTCATTGGCCACGTACCAAATGCCGCTGCGGCCGGCGTGCTCGCGAATCGCGTCGTCCCCGTCTTCGAAGTCGTCGATCAGGTTCTCCGAGACGGCGGGCATGGCCATCTTGCCGCCTCCGGTGCCGCCCGTCGCGCCTTCGCTGCCACCGCCGCCCGTCGCGCCCTCGGGTGTCCCGCCGCCCGTCCCAGTACCGGCCGTGAGCATCACCCCGGAGCCTCCCTCATTCATGCCGGCGCCATCGTCCAAGGCGCCGAGCGGGTAATCATTGAACGACACCAGGCAGCCGAACAGCAGCCAGGCAGGGGCAGCAGCGAGCAGCGCGGAGCGCGCGAGACTTGGCACGGAGCTGCAAGCTTAGCGCGAAATTCGCTCAGAAGGTCCCGCTCACGCCCACGAAGCCTTGATCCTCGTTCAAGACCAGCTCAGGTGCGATGCGGGCAGGTGTGGAAGAGTGCGCGCTTACGCGGCTCGGGGGAGCGCTGGTGAGCCATAAGTAAGCGCCCGCTGCGAGCCCGACGATGCCGACGCTGAAGCCGATGGTGCTGATCGCGGCGAACCTCTTCCCGGACTCGTTGGCGGCGACGCCCACTTCATTACAGCGCTGGAGCGCGTCCCGACAGTTGGCGTCCGCTGTGCTCTTCTTGTTCAGCGCCACGACGCCGGTGACCGCGCCGAGCGCGACGCCAGAAGCTCCCACGCCGCCCACGATGTAGGCCCAGCGTCGGCGCGCCGTGCCATCGCTCACGGGCGCCGCAGGAGCTGCAGCGGGCTCAGGCTCCGCGCTGGGCGGAGGCGCCGCCGTCGCCGTGAAGCGTAGCGGTAGCGCGCTCGGCTCACCTTCCTTCAACGTGAAGCTGGTGCGCTCGGGAGCATGGCCGGGCGCCTGCAGCGTGAGCTCGTGCGGACCGGGATCCATCGGCAGCGGCAGACCGAAGCTCCCCTCGCCCAGCTCCACCCCATCCACCCGCACGGTGAGGCCCGGCGGCGTCTCCGCGGTGCGCGTCAGTGTCAGCGTGGGTAGGCGCGACTCCAGCAGGCGAGCGCGCTCCTCCGCGATGGGACGGCGATCGTCGGTCGGCCCGAGCTCGGCGAGGACACCGCGAAACAGACTCCAGGCGGTGGCCACTCGGCCACGTCGCTCTTCACAGTCCGCGAGGTTGAAGCGCGTACCGACTGCAGGATCGAGCTTGTCGCTATCGCGAAAGCGAGCGCAAGCCAGATCGAAATCGCCCTCGGCCATGGCAGCGCGCGCCTGATTGAACAGCGCTTCGGCTGCGGCCGGGTTCTGCGCGCTCGATAGCGACGCAGACGACAGCACGGCCCCGCACGCGAAGGCACGAAAGAGCTGGGCGCAAGGACGCGGCGACAAGAGGACGTGGGAGGCTATCAAAACCCCAACGCGAACACGACGATTCGAAACATTGGCTCGTCGAGGTAGCGAAATAGCTGAGAAGCGGCGATCCAGCCGAGCAGCTCGTGCGCCGGGATCTCACGCAAGCGATCGTAGAAAGATCCCATCACCCGCGGCGACAGGCCCTCGGCGACGCTGGAGCCATCCAGCGGGGGCAGCGGCAGGAGGTTGAACATGCCCAGGATGAGGTTGAGCATGAACATCCACGACAGCGCGAAGCCGAGCGCTGCGAGCGGTGAGCTCTGCCGAACGCCTTCGCTCAACATCACGAAGCCCGAGCGCACTCCCGAGCCTTGGAGGTGGAACACGCCCGCCTCGATCAGGATGCGCAGAGTCACGATCGCGCTGATCGCAATGGCGAAGTTCGCTAGCGGCCCGGCGAGCGACATGACCGCCCGCCGCCGGGGATGGCGCTGCCCCCAATAGGGGTCGTACGGCACGGAGGCCCAGCCGAGCGGAAAGCTGATCCAATACAGGCTGAGCAGTGGCGCCACGACCATGCCCATGGGCGAGCGCACGATGTGGGGGATGGGATCCAACGTGACATGCCCCAGCGAATAGGCCGTGTCGTCCCCACCCCGCTTGGCGACGAATGCGTGCGCAGCCTCGTGACACGTCGTGCTGAACACGAAGATGAGGTACAGCGCCGCCGCCGAGAGGATTGGATCCATCGCGGCAACCATAGCGTGTTAATGTGGACTGCCATGAAGCTCGGCCGACGCCCGCTCGCCGCCCTGCTGGCCGCTGGTTGCCTGACACTGCTCATGGCCGGCACCGCTGCGTGTGGTGGCTCGCCGACCCGGCTCATCACGGTCAAGGCCGGCCAGGGGGCTGGCCCCGTTGAGCTCGAGGTGAGCAACCAGACTGACGTGGCCATCAACAACCTCTACCTGGCCCCGTCGGGCAAGGTAGGCCCCGAGCTGGATCCGGACTCACCGGAAGGCCGGGAGGTTTGGGGCGCAGACCTGCTGAAGAACGCCATCCCCGCCGGCAGCCGCGTCCCTATTGCGACAGTGGCACCTGGCCGTTGGGATGCGCGGGTCTTGGATCGAGATGGGCGCTACCAGCACGTGACTGGGCTGAAGCTCGAAGGCAACGGCCGCTATATCTTGGAGCTCAACGACAGCGGCTGGCGCGTTAGGTAGCCGTTTGTAGACCAGCTGATCTGGGGCCTATTGCCCTCATCGCCGTGAGCAGCTCCACGGGTGTTTGGTGCGTCCATATTGCATCAATTTGCATAATGCGTGCATTATGCGAAGCTGCTGCATATAGGAACTGAGCCAAAATGGGCTGGCTGCGCGATCTGATGGAACAGGCGCCGACTCCGATCCGGAGCCTTGGCGATCTGTCGCGCTCTGCCCTGCGTTCGAGCGACTGGCCGAGCGACACGCGGATGCAGCCGCGCTCCCTCGCCGCCCTGTTCAGCAAGCTGGACCGGGGTCAGGAGCTGGAGTGGTTGGGAGACCGACCGGGTGCCCAGCTGGCTATCGCCAAGGCACTCGGCGCTCCCCTGGAAGACATCCGGGCCAGGCTCAAGAGCCGGCAGGACGCGAGCACCGTCAACGTGCTGCGCCTGCGCGCCCTACCGGCCGCCCGAGCGCTGGCGCTGCTGGAGGAGCCGCTGTTCCCCGGTATCCCGGCCGAGGTGCTGGAGCCGGCCAGCTTTGCCGGGGTCTACTGGGTGGCAGCGAGCGGAGGCGGCCGGTCGCTCGTCGGCAAGTGGCTGGAAACGCGCGGCCTGGCTCACTACGTGCGGGCCCGCACGTGGGGTCAAGCAGCGCCGCAGCTGCCGGCTCATGGCGCCGTGTTCGTGGAGCTAGAGGC
>JAEYOT010000059.1 GCA_023411445.1 Pseudomonadota bacterium | reverse complement strand
CATCGACCAGTGCGTGGCGCAGGGCGTGCCGTTCGCGCGCGAGTACAGCGGCCTGCTCGCGAATCGCTCCTTCGGCGGCGCGCAGGTGGCCCGCACGTTCTACGCCCGTGGCCAAACGGGCCAGCAGCTCTTGCTCGGGGCTTACCAGGCCCTTTCGCGCCAGATCGAGGCCGGCACGGTCAAGATGTACTCGCGCACGGAGATGCTGGACTTGATCGTGATTGACGGCCGCGCGCGCGGCATCGTCACGCGCGACATGGTGACCGGCAAGATC
The DNA here is from genome assembly GCA_023411445.1 of Pseudomonadota bacterium. Lineage (GTDB taxonomy): Bacteria > Myxococcota_A > Polyangia > Polyangiales > Polyangiaceae > PMG-095. Next base: position 2,691 of record JAEYOT010000059.1, on the reverse strand, counting down.
TCTTCCCACGTCGGCGACGTGGTCGTGCTGTGCTCGGGCGGCTACGGCAACGTCTTCTACCTGTCGACCAACGCCAAGGGCTGCAACGCGACGGCCACGTGGCGCTCGCACCGCCGGGGCGCCTTGTTCGCCAACCCTTGCTACACGCAGATTCACCCCACCTGCATCCCGCAGAGCGGCGACTACCAGTCCAAGCTCACGCTGATGAGCGAGTCCCTGCGTAACGACGGGCGCGTGTGGGTGCCGAAGAACGCCGCGGACTGCACCAAGGACCCGGCGCAGATCCCGGAGTCCGAGCGGGACTATTACCTGGAGCGGCTGTACCCCAGCTTCGGCAACCTGGTCCCGCGCGACATCGCCTCGCGCCGCGCCAAGGACATGTGCGACCAGGGCCGCGGCGTCGGCCCAGAGGTGGCCGGCGTGCGGCGCGGCGTGTACCTGGACTTCAGCGACTCGATCAAGCGCCTGGGCCGGAGCGTGGTCGCAGAGCGCTACGACAACCTGTTTCAGATGTACGAGCGCATCACGGGCGACAACCCGTACGAGGTGCCGATGCGCATGTACCCCGCCATCCACTACACCATGGGGGGTCTGTGGGTTGACTACGACCTGCACAGCACCATCCCGGGCCTGTTCGTGGGCGGCGAAGCCAACTTCTCGGACCACGGCGCCAATCGCCTCGGCGCCAGCGCGCTGATGCAGGGCTTGGCCGACGGTTACTTCATCCTGCCGGTCACGGTCAGCAACTTCCTGGCCTCGCAGAAGGCGGGCGGCGTGGACGAGAGCCACGTCGCCGTGCGCCAGACGCAGAACGAGGTGGAGGAGCGGATCAACAAGCTGCTCTCCATCCGCGGTCGCCGCACGCCGGACTCGTTCCACCGCGAGCTGGGCGCCCTGGTCTGGGATCAGTGCGGCATGGCGCGCACCAAGGCGGGCCTGGAGCTGGCGCTCAGCAAGATCCCGGCGCTGCGCGAGGAGTTCTGGCAGAACCTGAGCGTGCCCGGCACCGGTCAGGAGCTGAACCAGTCCTTGGAGAAGGCGGGGCGCGTGGCGGACTTTCTCGAGTTCGCAGAGCTGATGTGCCGAGACGCGCTGCACCGCAACGAGTCCGCGGGCGGCCACTTCCGCGAGGAGTACCAGACGGAGGACGGCGAGGCGAAGCGCAACGACGACGAGTTCTCGTACGTCGCCGCGTGGGAGTACACCGGCAACCTGTCGAGCCCCAAGCTCAACAAGGAGCCGCTCACCTTCGAATACGTGCACCCCAGTCAGAGGAGCTACAAGTAATGGCACGCACGATGAACCTCGTGCTCAACGTCTGGCGCCAGAAGAACGCGAGCTCACCTGGCCAGTTCGTGCGCTACGAAGCGAAGAACGTGAACGACCACATGTCGTTCCTCGAGATGCTCGACGTAGTAAACGAGGAGCTGGCGGCGAAGGGCGAGGAGCCCATCGCCTTCGATCACGACTGCCGCGAGGGCATTTGTGGCATGTGCGGCGTGGTGATCGACGGCGTGCCGCACGGCCCGCTCGGCGGCACCACCACCTGCCAGCTGCACATGCGCTCGTTCAAAGATGGGGACGAGCTCACGATCGAGCCCTGGCGTGCGGGCGCCTTCCCGGTCGTGCGAGACCTCGTCGTCGACCGCGGCGCGCTGGATCGCATCATCCAGGCGGGCGGCTACGTGTCCGTGCGCACCGGCAGCGCGCCGGAAGCCAACTCGCTGCCCATCGCCAAGGGTGATTCGGACAAGGCTTTCGATGCGGCGACCTGCATCGGCTGCGGGGCGTGTGTTGCGGCTTGCCCCAACGCCTCCGCCGCGCTGTTCACCTCCGCCAAGATCGCGCACCTGGCGCTCTTGCCCCAGGGCGCACCGGAGCGCGCGGATCGCGCACGCAAGATGGTGGCGCAGATGGACGCGGAGGGCTTCGGGCACTGCACTAGCCATGGCGAGTGCGAGGCCGCCTGCCCCAAGGGCATCAGCATCGGCTTCATCGCGCAGATGAACCGCGAGCTGTTGTCCGCGATGGCGACCGCGCCGAACCAGGTCCCGGCGCGTAAGAAATGAGCAGGGGCGCGCGGCTCGCTCGCGCGCCGTGTAGCTCCTGCTACCCCTTGCTCGGTGCCGGCGCAGGGGGCGCCGCTTTGCGGTACTGGCCGGTGACCACGCGGTAGCCGACCTTCAGCGCCTCGTCGCTGCCAGTCTCCGGATCGGTGGGCACGTCGCGCGACATCCCCAAGTCCGTAGCCTCGGCCTCGCGGCTCTCGGCCGGACGCTTGTCGGGTTCGGGCGGCGCGGGCGGCAGCGCGACCGGTGAGCGGCCACCTTCGACCGGCGGCAAGTAGCCCTCCAGGTGCTGCTCCTTGAGCACGCCGTAGCCCAGCGCCGCGCTCGCTCCACCCACGAGGATGTCCGGCTTGACGCCCTGCGCCTGGATCGGGCGCCCGCTGGGCGTGTAGTAGCGCAGCGTGGTCAGGCGCAGGCCCGCGCCGCCCGGCAAATCCACGATCGTCTGCACCGAGCCTTTGCCGAACGTCGGCGCGCCGATCACCGCCGCGCGCTTGTTGTCCTGCAGCGCTCCGGCGACGAGCTCGGCGGCGCTGGCGCTGTACTCGTTGACCAGCACCACCACCGGGCCACGCCGGAGCGCGCCGCCGCCGTCGGCGCGTAGGTCGTCGATGATTTGGCC
>JAEYOT010000175.1 GCA_023411445.1 Pseudomonadota bacterium | reverse complement strand
CTAGAGGCCCCCGAGCCGGCAGAGGCGATCGCCGCGCCGAGCGGGCTGCGGCTGTGCGTGGCCAGCCCGCTCGAGCCAGCTGTTGATACGGGCTTTCGCGTCGTGCGTACGCCGCCGCCTGAGAGCTACCTGCCGGCGCTGGTGGACTGGGTGAGCGAGCGCCTGCCGCAAGACGGGCGCTTCGACGGGGAGCGCGTGCTGCGCTGGCTGCTGGCGGAGCCGCTGGAGCGCGGCGTGCTGGACGGACCCGGGGCGGCGCTGGGCCTGTGCGGTCTCGCGGATGAGGTCGGCGCACGCGCGTTGAGCGAGGGCTTGGACCAGCTCGTGCGCCGGTTCGCTCAGGCGCGGTTCGCGGCCACGTTGGATCCACAGTCGACGCACAGCGCGTTCTTCCGCAAGCACGGCTACGGGGCGCTCGTCGCGCTGGTGCGACGCTTGCTGACCGAGGACGCGCGGCCATGGGATACGCCACGCCCGCGCGAGCAGTGGCTGGCGCTGGTGCCGGAAGAGCTGCAGCGCGAAGCCGACGTGGACTGGCTGAAGATGGCGCTCGGCACGGGGGCGAGCCCGCTGCGCAGCGCGGAGCTGGAGCGCGCCGCGAAGAAGCTGCCGCCGGGAGCGTTTCGCGTCATCCGCTCCTTCGAGCAGGCCGGGTTGCTGGAGCTCGGCGCCGATGGGCTGTTGCAGCTGGGGCCGCGCTTCGTGGCACGGACGCTGCTGAGCGAGGCCATCACGGCATTGACGGGCGCGTCGCCGGTGGAATGGGGCACGGCCCTGCTGGAGGGCTCCGCGCGGGCGGAGCTGGAGAGCGCGGTGCTCGAGCGCGCGCGAGAGACGGGCGGCGCCAGCTTGGAGCCGCTGCTGGAGACATCCGATCCGGACAACTTGTTTTACGTGGCTGCGCTGGAGCTAGGCTTCGTCGCCAGCGGCCTCGCGTTGCTGGAGGGTAGCGAGCTGCCTCGCGACCTGCGCGAAGGGCTGTTCGAGGATCAACTGGAGCTCATGCTCGAGCTACCCGGAGAGCTGCCCCTGCCGCGCGTGCTGCGCGGTGGACCCAGCGAGCAGGCCGAGCGCCACGGTTTGTGGCTGCTGGCGGCGCTGAGCCTTTCCGAGGATTTGCCGAGTCACCAGCGCAAGCACGCGTTGCTCCGACCCTGGCGTGAGCAAGAGGTGCCGGCGCTTTTGCCGAAGCTGCTCGATCGCGTGCAAGCAGCGCTCGACTCGCCGCGCCTGAGCCAGGCGGCGGCGCTGGGCGTGTTCGCGCTGATCGGGCGGCTCCGGACCAACATCGGCGCGCTAGTGGGGGTGGACACGCCGCACGCGCTGGAGCAGCCGACCGTCATCGTCGAAGAGGCGGCACACGGCGTGCTCACCTGGGCGACCGTGGCGGAGCTAGGCCGCGATCGGCGCGGCTTGCTGCTGGCAGCGACGCGCGCAGCCGCCATCACGCTGGACGTGCCGTGGGCCGAGGTGGCGCGCGCGGTGTGGCTGGCTTGGGACGCCGCGGGTCGCCCGGCAGACGGCGCGGAGTTTCTGGCACCAGAGCGCGACGCCGAAGCGCTGTTCTGGGCGCACATCCCGCGGGAGCTGCTCAAGCCGCTGCTGCTGGACGCGCGCGACAAGCCGATGCCGCTCGCTGCGCTGCGCGAGGAGCCGTGGGCGGCGATCGAAGAGGCCGTGCTGGACGGCGCCCTACCGGCCACGGCCGAGCTGGTGGCGCACGCGCCGCCCGCCGTGCTCGACGCTTGGCTGTTGCGCCGCGGCTTGCAGCCGTTCGACGACGCGGCGCTGCACGCGCTGTTCGAGCGCCTGCCAGAGCGACTGCTCCGCGTACTAGAGCTGCATTTCGAGCGGCCCACGCCGGCAGAAGCCGCGCAGGTGCTCGCGCTGCTGCGCGCGCTGCCCGATTCCTTACTGGGCGACGCGGTGGAGCGCACCCAGGGCAAAGCGCTCGTGCGCTTACCCGAGCCGACGCTGGCCGGTGTGCGTCTGCTGCTGCATCGCGCGGTGGGGCGCGGCGGCGCGGTCGCGCGGAGCGCTTACCCGGTGCTGGCGGAGCTGGAGCAGCGACTCTCGACGGCGAGGCGCCGTTAGCGCCCGGCGCGCGTTACCAGCCGCCCTCTTCCCGCTCTTCTGCCTTCTTCTCTTCGGCAGGCGCGGCGGCAGCAGGCTTCTTCCCGTTGGCGTCGAGCTTGCCCTGATCGTCCGGCTCCGGGTGCTCCGCCTCGGCGCCAGTCTTGTCCGCCGGAGCGCCCTTCTCCGGGCAGCCCGTGAGCAGCGTGCTGAGGGCCAGGAGGCTGACAAATACCGGAAACGAGCGGAGAGCGAGCGATCGCATCCGCGGGAGTTTGCCGGCCTTTCGAGGCTACCGCAATGGTGTACTATCGCCGCCGCTCCGGGCCGGGTGAGGGTCACGGACGCTCGCTACACATGGCTCGCAAGCGCTACTTGATCGTCGGTGATGGGGCGGCGGGCCTCACTGCGGCCGAAGAGATCAGGAGGCGAGATAGCGCCGCTGCGGTCGGCATCTTCTGCGACGACCCCAACCCCGGTTACTTCCGCGCGGCCCTCACCAACTTCCTGCTCGGTGAGCTACGCGAAGACCAGCTGTGGGCGGTAGCGCCCAATTTCTACGAGCAGCGCCGGATCGAGCGCGTCTTCACGCGCGTGCTGCGGGTCGATCCGGACAAGCGCCAGGTGTGGTGCAGCGGCAACGCTGCGCCGCTGGGTTACGACGCGCTGCTCATCGCTTCCGGCGCTCGCGCCCGCTCACCGAGCTTCCCGGGCAGCCACCTGCCGGGCGTGCTCACGCTGCGCACGATTCAGGACGCGCGGCGCGTGGTGGACACCCTGCGCGGCCGCGTGCAGGGCGCGGTGGTGCTGGGTGGCGGCGCGCTGGGCCTCGAGTGGGCGCACGCGCTGCTCGAGCGCGGCGTGCACGTCACGCTGCTGGAGCGCGCGACGCGCTTCATGCCCAGCGCGCTAGACCCCGTAGCCTCGGACTTGCTAGCCGCGCGCCTGCGCAAGGCCGGCGTGGACGTGGTGCAGGGTGAAGAGGTCGCGCACGCCGAGCAAGGACCCACCGGCGCCGTGGCGGCGATCGTCACGAAGAGCGGCCGGCGCCTGCCGTGTGACCTCGTCGCGGCAGCGCTCGGCATCGTGCCCAACGGCGAGCTGCTCGAT
>JAEYOT010000053.1 GCA_023411445.1 Pseudomonadota bacterium | reverse complement strand
GGCGCCGCGCAAGCGCACGCCGCGCTGGCGCCGCGCCAGATAGGCCTTCACGCGCTCCGGCTGCTCTTCGGCATCCGCCCAGTGCCCAGCTTTGACCTTGGCCTTCACGTCCTCGACCTTCGGCTGCGCGCGCGCGATGCGTGCCTCCACCTTGGCCCGCGTGTTCGGTCCCAACATGAAGCCTCCTCGAGCCTTCATGTTATTTACCACTCGCGGGGCCAACGACGCGTAGTACCTTTCGCGGACGCTCGACATGACCAAGACGGCCATCGCCATCAGGCACGTTCACTTCGAGCACCTTGGCGCGCTCGAGCCGATCCTCGGCGAGGCCGGCTACGCCGTCCGGTACGTCGAAGCGCCCACGGCATCGTGGGTAGACATCGACGTGAAGCGAACGGACCTTTTGGTGCTCTTGGGCGGGCCCATCTCCGTCAACGACGCCGCGGACTACCCGTTCCTCGAGCCGGAGCTCGCGCTCGTGCGCCAGTGCCTCGCGGGCGGGCGCGCGGTGCTCGGTCTTTGTTTGGGGGCACAGCTCATGGCTCGCGCGCTGGGCAGCCGTGTCTACCCGATGGGACACAAAGAGATCGGTTGGTCGCCGCTTTCCTTAACTGCCGCCGGCCAGCGCCATCCGTTGCGGCACTTGGGCGCGGCGGAGGTCTCCGTGCTGCATTTTCACGGTGAAACGTTCGACTTGCCGGCAGACGCCGAGCTCTTGGCGAGCACGCCGCTCTGTCGGAATCAGGCGTTTTCCCTCGGCAAACGTGCGCTCGGCGTGCAGTTTCACCCGGAGGTCACGGCCGAGCAGCTGGAGAGCTGGTGGGTGGGTCATACGGGGGAGCTGGCGCAGGCGCGGCTGAGCGTTCCCCAGCTCCGCAAGCAGAGCGCCGAGCACGCCCCGCGGCTGGCGGCGCCGCTCGCGAGCTGCTTCAGCGAGTGGCTCGCGGCGCTTTAGGGCTGAGCGCGCGGCTCAGCACCGCGGCCAGCCGCACGCCTGCCTTCTGCAGCTGTACGGTGACGAGCGGCCAGTGCTGCGCCTGGTAGCGAGCGTCCACGTGGCCCGTCGTCGCCTCGGACACCTGGCGAGCGAGCGCGAAGCTCTCGTTTGCCAGCGCCTCGGCGCTCGTGGTGCGACCGTAGGCGCGGACCTGCTCGGGGGTCAGCCCGGCGTAGAGCTCGTCGGCCAACGCTCGAAAGGCAGGCTGGTCGCTGGCGACGCGGCTGGCCAAGGCTGGGGGAGGGGGCGGCCGTCGCGCGAGCAAGCCCACGTCCCACACCCAGTGAGCGTTGCGCTCCTCCGGCAGCTCGAAGAAGCGAAGTCGGGTAGCGTTGCCGCCCTTGCCGTCCGGGTGCGCCACGTGCAGCGGCTGGTGAATGTCGCCCATGAGGTGCGCGATCCAATAGATGCAGCGGCGCCGCTCGCTCACGCCGAGCGGCTCTTGGTCGTCGCTCTCCAGCAGCGCCACGAACTGCTCGAGCGCCGTGACCACACAGCCGTGCGGACAATCGCGCTCACGCTGGTAGGAACGCGCGCGCACGTCCACGTTCACGTAGTGAAACGGCTTCATCGGGGCGTACTCGGGGCGGTTTCGCGCGAACGTGTCCGGCCAGGTCGCCGCTTCCGCCAGCGTCTCGTAGCCTGGCTCACTCAAGGTCTGGCTCACCGCGGCTTGCACCTCGGGCCTCAGGTGTCGAAAGGCCAGCTCGCCCACCACGCGATGCCCGTCGTCGCCCCAAGCCTGGGCACCAGGCGCAGCCAGCAGGAGCGCGACGCAGGCGAGCCAGGGCGTCGAAGCTCGGCCGCGGCCGAGGTGACGTCGTAACATGACGGCAGCATAAAGCAGGCAGCCCATGAGTCACCCGCCGGCGCTCCTCCTGGATACGTTTTCGCTGTTTTTTCGCGCCTTCTTTGCGCTGCCTCCCATGAGCACCGAGCGAGGTGAGGCGACAGGTGCCCTCTATGGCTTCAGCGCGCTCTTGCTCAAATTGCTGCGTGAGCACCCCGGCGCGGAGCTGTGTTTCGCGCTCGATTCGGGCCGTACCTTTCGTCACCGCGAGTTCGAGCCCTACAAGTCCCAGCGGGCTCCCGCGCCCACGCCGCTCGTGGAGCAGCTCAGGCGCCTCGGATCGCTGCTCGAGGCCTGCGGGGCCCCTGCGCTCAGCTCACCGGGGTTCGAGGCCGACGACGTGCTGGCGACGGTCGCGGCCAGCTTGCGTCGAGAGTCGCGACCGGCGCTGGTCGTGAGCGGCGATCGCGATCTGCTCCAGCTAGCGCACGGCAGCGTGCAGGTTCATTTCGTCGGTCGCCGCGGCAAAGACGCGGTCACGTACGACGAGGCGGCCGTCGCCCAGCGCTTTGGCCTACCGCCGCAGCGCTTGCCCTCGCTCACGGCGCTGCTCGGTGATGTCTCGGACAACCTGCCGGGCGTGCCCGGCATCGGGCCCGCCACTGCGCAGAAGCTGTTGCAGGGGCGCGCCGATGTGGAGGAGCTACTCGCCGCAGCCAGCACACTACGGCCCGAGCGGATCGGCCGACTGCTCTTGGCCCACGCGGAGCAAATACGCCGCACAGAGGCGCTGGCGCGCTTGCGCAGCGACGCGCCGCTGCCTCCGCCGCCCCACGTGGCCGCTCCGACGCAGGACCAGCTCCAGCGCCTGCGCGCCGTGTTCGAAGCGCTCGAGTTCAAGAGTTTGTTGCCGCGTCTCGACAAGCTGGCCGCCGCTGCTCCGGCTGGCATCGACGTTGCTTGATGAGGTGCCGTGGCAAGTTTCAATCGCACCCCCTTCGCTGTAGCGGTCTTGCTCAGCTGTTTCACCGCTTGCGGTGAAGGCGAGCAACCTCCTCCCCCACCCGAGGCCGGGGCCGGCGGCGAGCGACCACCCGTCACCGGCGTGCCCGAGGAATGGGGGCAGGGCGGCACCGGCAGCGGCGTGGCCGGCACCGGTGGCGACGGAGCCGGCGCGACTGGTGCCAGCGACGATGGCTTCGGAGGCGCTTCGTTTGGTGGCACTTCGTTCGGTGGCACTTCATTCGGTGGCACCACGTTCGGCGGCAATCAGAGCCTAGGCGGCGCGCAGACCACGTTCGGCGGCAGCTTCAGCACCGGCGGAGCTTAACCGCTACGGCTTCGCCGCGCCGCCAACGCCGATCAGCTGCGCTAGCTCGAACCCCGGTGGCAAGAGCGGAATGCTGAGCACGAGCGTCGTCTTCTCGTGCTCGGGCAAGACGGGCCAACCCGCTGGATACTCCAGCACGTGCGAGTCGATGTGAGTCGTGAGCTCTTCGCCGGCCGTCGAGCGCACGACGGCTGCTTCTGGACCATAGTAGGCGCCCGCGACGACGCGTCCGCGCAGCACCGTCTCCTTCTCGTGGTGCGTGATGCTCAGGGGCTCGAACGAAAAAGGCATGCGACCTTTCGCGGGTAGCGCCGCATCGCAAATCTAAACACGACCTTCCGCCCGCGGGTAGCTCGGCGTGCTGGTCTCGGGGCACCTGCCGAAAAGGAGCTGCTTCACCGAGCTGACGCCGTGGCGGCCGGGATATGCTGCGTTGGCCATGAGCAAGAACCTCGAGAGTCCGCTGGTGAGCGCTGCCCGTACGCTGAGCGAAGGCCTTGCCACGTTCGAGGCGCTCAGTGAGGAGCTGAGCCGAGCCGTCATCAACTCCGACAAGTCGCTGCAGCGAGCACGGCGCGGCTTGCAAGATTGTGCGGCTCACTCCGTCCAGCTAGCGGAGAGCTTGCAGAGCTTCGCGGACGCCATGCAAAGGATGCAGGCGGCACAGGAGCGCTGCCTGCAGCTGACCGCCGCTGCCACTGAGCGCGTGCGGCAGCGGCAGGAGCAGCGCGCTCGCGTAGAAGAGCGCTTGGTGGAGCTCGTGGCGCGCGCCCGCGAGGTCGGGGCTCCCGCCCTGGAGCTGCCAGCCGGGGAGACTTCGTCGAGCGCTCTGCTCGCCTCGCTGCAGGAGGTGATGCGCCGGCTGGATGCCTTGATCGCGGACGCAGGCGAGGTCGCGGCGCTCGCGCGGGACGACGAGTGGGCCGACCTCGAGCGGGACACGCGTTCGCTCGAGCAGCAGCTGCTGGCGACTAGGAACCGCGCCAAGCTTTCGCTCAGCAAGCTGGCCCAGGGCGCGCCGTCGTAGCCTGTAGCCCCCAGTCGGTTCGTCGAAAAATCGTGCGTCTCGCTGCAGATAGCGGCTTGGCTCCGACCGGGCGCCGATGCAAGGCTCGCCGGTCGTGCGCACCTTGCCCTACAACGTCTTCCTCCTCGGCTGCGCCCTGCTGCTCGGCGCCTGCGGAGGTGAGCGCCTGAGCCCGGAGCCAGAGCCGGACGTCGGCGCTCAGGCGGCGAGCCCGCCCGCCCTCGCGCGTGGCGAGCAGCAAGGCCCGCGCAGCGAGCGGGAGGGCGCGCACGGCGAGCTCGAGGAGGCGCGCGCGGCGCGCACCGTTGCTATGCCGGGTGAGCCGGGGCGTCTCACGGTGCGGGCGAGCTCCGGCTTGCGTCGCCGCTTGAGCTCCATCACCTACGTCGTCGAGAACGCCACTGGCGAGGTCGTCGCCGGCGGCGCCGATGACGCCGGCGAGCACGGCAGCCGCGAACGAGAGCTGCAGCTGGCGCTGCCGCCCGGCGAAGGCTTCCACTTGAAGCTCACGGCCGCGGCGGTGGGCGCCGACTCGTCGACGTGCGAAGCCGAAGCCGGCCCCTTCGCGATCGAGCCCGGGGCGGACGCGAGCCTACAGCTGTTCGTCTGGCGTTGCGATGGCGCTCCGGGCGCCGAAGGACCGGAGCCGGAGTGTTACTGGCTCGCTGATTGGATCGGCGTGCAGCGCACGCGAGCCCGAGCGGACGATCTGATCGCGGTGACGGTCGCCGGTCGCGACAGCACGGGCGAGCCCGCGGCCGTCAGCTGGAGCACGGGCTCGCCTTCGCTCGGCAGCTTCACCTCCGACACCGGCGCGGACACCTCGTTCCGCTGCGGCGCTGAGCGAGGCGTCGTCGAGCTGACCGCGGCGCTCCGGGCGGGCGCCTGTCACAAGCGCCTCTCCGCGCGGGTGACTTGCGAGTGAGCGCGACCCGGGTACCTACGCGCATCGCGTGGGCGCTGGAGCAGCTCACCCTCACGGGGCGCGATCGTCTGCTCGAGATCGGCTGCGGCTCAGGGCTCGCGCTCTCCGCGCTCGCCGCGCGCCGCCCGGCGCCGCGAGTGGTGGGCATCGATCGCTCCAGCGAGCAGTGTCGCCGAGCCCGCGCCCACAACGCCGCAGCGATCGCCGCCGGCCGCATCGACGTGAAGCAGCTCGCGCTCACCGACGCTCCCACGACCTTCGGATCACGCGCCTTCACGATCGTGCTGGCGATCAACGTGAACGAGTTCTGGACCAACCCCGAGCAGGCCTTCAACATCGCCGCGCACTTGCTCACGCCGCGCGGTCGCCTGTGCTTGGTGTACGAGTCGCCCTCTGCCCCCGCCGCGCGCCGCCTCACGGATCTGCTCCCGCTCTACGCCGACAGCTCTGGCTTCGTCGCGTCGCCCCCTGAGCTAGCCAAGCCCGGCGGTCGCCTACTCAGCCTCATCGCGCGCCGCGGGTCGCGCTAGCAGGGGGCTGCCCGCACCCGTCCGTGCTCGGCTCGCCCTGCGCTGCGCGTCGCCGCAGCCTCGGCAAACAAAACGAAAAGAGCGACTCGGCTTGGACCAAGTCGCCCTCCTGGCTTGCCTCGCGGCTGCGCTCAGCTCTCGATGAAGCTCTTGAGCTGCTTGCTGCGGCTGGGGTGACGCAGCTTGCGCAAGGCCTTCGCCTCGATTTGGCGGATGCGTTCGCGGGTGACCTCGAAGTCTTGGCCGACTTCTTCGAGGGTGTGGTCGCTCTTCTCGCCGATGCCGAAGCGCATGCGCAGCACCTTCTCTTCGCGCGGCGTGAGTGTCTTCAGGACCTTACGGGTCTGCTCGCTGAGGTTCATGTTGATGACTGCCTCGGCGGGGGAGACGACGCTCTTGTCCTCGATGAAGTCGCCTAGGTGGCTGTCTTCCTCTTCGCCGATCGGCGTCTCGAGGCTGATCGGCTCCTTGGCGATCTTGAGGACCTTGCGCACCTTGTCGAGCGGCAGCTCCATCTTCTCCGCGATCTCTTCGGGAGTCGGTTCGCGGCCGAACTCCTGCACCAAGTAGCGCGAGGTGCGGATGAGCTTGTTGATCGTCTCGATCATGTGCACCGGGATGCGGA
>JAEYOT010000085.1 GCA_023411445.1 Pseudomonadota bacterium | reverse complement strand
CGCTTCGGCTGAGGCCGGTGCCGCGCTCAGCCGAAGCGAACGTTCTTGCTCGCGTCACCGCGGGGCGGCGCCTGTGGATCGATGCCGTCGCGCGCCAGGTCCGCGGCGGGCGCGGCGCTCGCCAGCGTGCCCTCCGGGTTCTGGTACCAGCCCGGGTCCGCGTAGCTGGCCAGGTTCTCTCGCACCTTGAGCACGGTGAACATGCCGCCCATCGTGATGATGTCGTGCTTACCCTTGCCGCCCAGCATCGGGATGCTGTTCTTCGGCGCCGGCATCTGGTGCTCGCCGTCCATCCCGGTTTGACCCATGGTCATGTAGGCGGGCAAGAGCTTGCGCACCTTCTGATCGAGCCCGGCGGCGTCCACGCCGATCATGTTGGGGATGCCGTGCCCCATCTGGTTCATCACGTGGTGGGTCATGTGGCAGTGCAGCGCCCAATCACCCGGCTCATCGGCGACGAGCTCGATGGTGCGCGTGGCGCCGGTCGGTACCAGCACGGTCGTGTCCGGCCACTGCGCGCTTCTGGGGATTGCCCCTCCGTCTGTCTCCGTGATCCAGAATTGGTAGCCGTGGAGGTGGATGGGGTGATGGCTCATCGCGCTCAGGTTGCCCAAGCGGATCCGCACGCGCTCGCCCTTCTTGACCACCAGCGGGTCGGTGCCCGGAAAGGCGCGCCCGTTCAGCGTTAGCACGTTGAAGTCCGACATCTCGTTCGGATCCGGGCGTGCGGCGCCCGGCTTGATCGCCCACTCGTGCAAGAGCAGGGCAAAATCTCGATCGACGCGCGGGCCGCGCTGCTGGCGAGGGTGGATGATGAACAAGCCGGTCAGGCCCAGCGCCATCTGCGTCATCTCGTCGTGGTGCGAGTGATACATGCACGTGCCGGTCTGCCGCAGCGTGAACTCGTACTTGAAGGTCTCGCCTGGGCGAATCGACTTCTGCGTCAAGCCGCCGACGCCATCCATCCCGTTCGGCAGCAGCAGGCCGTGCCAGTGCACGGTGGTGGCGGCCTGCAGACGATTGGTGACGTAGATGCGCACGCGGTCACCCTCCACGGCTTCGATCGTGGGGCCGTGGACGAAGCCGTTGTAACCCCAACACTTGACCCGGAGCCCTGGAGCGATCTCGTGCTCCACCTCCTCGGCCACCAGGTGAAACACCTTCACCCCGTCGACGACCTTCCACGGCAGCTTCGAGCCGTTCGGGACCACGACGGGGCGGTAGCCGAGCGCAGCTGCTCCCGGCTCTGCCGCCGCTGCGGCCTCGGTGAGCGTGCTGACTAGCGCCGTGGCGGCGAGCGCGCCGCTGGTGAGCACTTCGCGCCTACTAACGGAGGAATGGGGATGCTTCGACTCGTTCATCGCATTGCTCAGTGATCGTCCACCCCGGAAGAGCCCCCGCTCGGTGAGGCGACCGGGATCGCTGCAGCACCCACCGACACGAAGCGCCCGGAGAGCAGCTGCTCCACGTCCGTCCGCGCCAGCCAAAAATCGCGCAGCTGCTCGACGTAAGCGGCGCGCGCCTCGACTTCATCGCGCTTGGCTTGAAGCAGCTGAAACAGGCCGATCAGCATGCCGTTATATTGGAGCTGGCTCTCCTCCACCACGCGCTCACGCAGCGGCAGCAGGACTTCTCGGTAGTAGCGCGTCGCGTCCGCGGCGGCTCGTAAGCGCGTGGCCGCGCTGCGCGCGGAAGCCCGCAGACGCACGGCCTGATCGGCGTACAGGTAGCGCTGCTGGCGCTGCTGCGCTGCGGCCACGCCTCGCTCGGCCTGCCCTTGGTAGAAGAGCGGCAGCTCGAGCTCCACGGCCGGACCGAGCGACCACCTCTCCTCGCGCTCGGCGACCACGCCCGCCTTCAGCTCAGGCAAGAAGGCGCGCGCGCGGGCCACGTCACCACGAGCAGCAGCGCCCGCGAAGCGCTGGCGGATGATGGCAAGCTCCAGGCTGCGCTCCACGGCTGTGCTCTCGAGCCGCGCGACGTCCAGCTGCCGCTGCGGCGGCGCCGGCAGCTCGGGCTCGATGCGAAAGCGCGCGCCAGCCCCCCACACGCCCAGCAGCGCGCTGAGCTCTTCGCGGCTCGCCGCCGCAGCCAGCTCCGCGCGCTGCAGCTGGAAGCGCGCCTCCTCGAACAAGCTCCGTTGATTGGCCGCGTCCAGCTCGGTGATGTTGCCGGCGGCGCGCAGGCGCTGCGCCAGCTCCGCCGCCGCGTCGAACGTGCTCAGCACCTCGCGCCGGAGCGACAGCAGCGCTACGTCCGCCTGGTGACGTAAAAAGGCGCGACGCGCCTCGAACGAGACGTCCAGCACCGCGCCGACGGCGGAGAGCTTGGCGGCCTCGACCTCCGAGGAAGCCGCGCCCGAGCGGGCAGCGTAGAGCAAGAGGTCGCTGAGATCGAGCATCGCGCCGAGCTCGATGGCCGGCCGCTCTTCGCCCTCGAAACGCAGCGCTGCCTCCAGGGTGGGATTCGGGAGACGGCGAGCGCCGACCAGCTCCGCTTCCGCGATGCCGAGCTCTTCGACCGCGGCGCGCGCTGCCTGGTTGTTGAGCACCGCCACGCGCGCAGCGCTGTCCGCGCTGAGCGGTCGCGAGAGTAGCGCGGCGACGCCCACGTTGTCCGTCTCCGCCGCCAGGCCAACGGCGCGCTGTCGCTCTTCGGCTGCACGCGTGAGCGCGCCGTAGTCGACGCGTGCCGGCGAGCAGGCGAGCAGCGGCAACGAAAGGCCGAGAGCGACGACGGTGCGCACTACTTATCCGCTTTCTTCGGCACCAAATCCATCTTGCAGATGGGGCAGCTACCCGGCTCGCTCCGCGTGATCTCCGGGTGCATGGGGCAGGTGTAGACGGTGGCGGTGGGCGCGGCGTGGTCGTGCGTGTGAGCTGGCGCCTCGGCCGTGCTCGCGCTGCCGTAGCCCGGCGAGAGCGCAGCCACTTCCGGCAGCTCGGCGCTGGCTGCGTGCGGGCTCGCCGGATGATCCGCAGGAACAACCAGCTCGCCCGAGGCGCAGCCGCCGAGCACCACGGAAACCAGCGCAATCAGTACTGCTTGCTTCATGACGTCCTCGTGCAATAGGCCGCTCAGCGTCGATCGTGACGCCGCGCGTCTCAGAAAGGGAGACGCAGAGGTTACTCTGCCACTACGCCCAAATCCGCGCAGGCGACGATTGCGGCCCCCGAGCCGGACGCAGCGCTCCGGCAGCTCAGAACAGGATGACGTCGCCCTCTGAGGCGACATTCACCGGTCCCAGGTAGACGAGCTGAGAGTCGTCCGGCATGCCTTCCAAGGTGACCAGTGCTTCGCCGCGCAAGGTACGACCGGAATAAACGCGCACGCTGCTGGCCGAAAGCGCCAGGTGCTGGGAGAGCTGGCCGGAGTCCAACGTCGCGGTAGCGCCCGTCTCCAGCCGCACGCTGAACTGCAGCAAGCGGTTCTTGATGCGCCCGATGAGCTGGTTAGCCAGCTCGCGCGCCCAGTCCCCGCGCACATCGCGGCCGCTGCCGTGCTTGGTGAGCTCCAGCACCGCGCTGGGCAATGACAGCGTCATGCGACCGGAGAAGACCTGCGCTTCCTTGCGCACGAAGGCGATCGCCGCGGTCACCTCCGGCACGGGCGGGAGGCGACCCGCGCTGTGACGAGGCAGCGGTGCTACGGCTACCTGGTACGCCGCGAACAGATCGACCAAGGAGCTTTGCACCAGCGCGTCGATCGCGCCGCGCACACTGACGGCCGCTGCCGGTGAGGCGGCAGCCTCCGCCGGCCGCGCCGAGAAGCGGCTCATCTTCGCGCTGACTCTGTTCACGATGGATGACCGCGCCGAGGTGAACGCGGCGCGACCCATCCTTTCGTGGGGCGAGGGTTCGATTTTTCTGGTCGCGCTCACCCGCGGCTCGCGATGGGTGGCTCCGGCACGCACCCCGGAGCCTCGAGCGCACACCTCCCTCAGAAGACGAGCGCGATGTCGTGCTGATCCTGCGGGTTCACTCGCACCTGCACCGGCGCGCCCGGCTGCGCGCGGGGGATCGCGATCTGCGGCACGATGGCGGTGGTCTGCGTCTGGTAGGGGCCGAGCTGTGGGTGGTGAACCTCCACGAGCGCCGCGATCTCGGGGTTGAAATTCACGAGCCGTCCTGTCTGCTGCACGCTGAGCAGCTTGCCGTTGGCCAGCACGCCCGTCTGAGCCAGGCGCTCCTTGGCGGCGAAGCCATCCACCATCGCCGTAGCTTGGCCGAGCATGCCGGAGAAGCGCGGCAGCACCAGCAGCGCCACCAGCACGAACACCACGCCCGTGAAGGCCAGCGAGACACCGGTAACGACCTCCACCGCCGCGGCCAGGACGATCCCACCCACCACGCACAGACCACCGATGGCGACGAACCCCCACTTCATCGCCGTCATCATGCCGCCCGCACCTTTGAGCGCGGACTGTGCGTGCCCGAACGAGGAGCCCTGTCCAGCGCTCATCATAACGCCAGGCACCTGCACCTGCATCCCGTCGAACGCCGCCGCAGGCGGCGCGCCCACCTGCGCTGCGCCCGGCACGCCCGGATAGGCTCCCGGCGCGCCGAACCCGCCAGGTTGCTGCGGAGCGAAGCCGGGAGGCGCACCATACGGCTGCGGCACGCCCGGCTGCGGCGGAGCGCCGTACTGGCCCGGCTGCGGAGCGCCATACTGACCTGGCTGCGCGCCGTACTGCGGCTGACCCGGCTGCGCGCCGTATTGCGGCTGATGCCCTGGCTGGGGCGCCCCCGCAAATCCAGGAGCCCCCGGAGGCGCACCTCCGGGCGGGTAACCGGGTGGGTAACCGTTGCCTTGACCGCCGCCAAATCCGCCAGGTTGCATCAGACCAGGCTATCGACAGCTCGCTCCCAGCTCAAGCCAAGAGCGCGGCGAGCCGCCCTCGTCGCGTGAGGCTGAAATAACCGGGCGGCAAGCGATGGACTTGCGAGGCCGCGCGCGAGCACGGATGATGGGGGATTGGAGGCGAGCCTGTGAGTTGGCAGATCCTAGTCGTGGATGATTCCTTCGCCGTTCGTGCTCAGCTGCGGGCCGAGCTGGAGAAGCGGGGCGCACGCGTGATCGAGGCCGAGAACGGCCGGGAAGGGCTGTGGCGCGCGCGAGAGAACCAGATCGACCTCGTGCTGGTCGACGTCCACATGCCCATCATGGATGGCTTGCGCATGATCGAGGAGCTGCGTCGCATCCCGGACTACGCGGAGACTCCGATTTTCATCCTGACCTCGGATGCGGCTGGCTCGCGCGTGGATGAGGGCAAGAAGGTGGGCGCCAACGCCTGGATCCTCAAGCCCGTGAAAGCAGATCTGCTGTGGAAAGCGATCGACAAGGCCCTGTTCGGCAGGGCACCCGGCTTTCACTCCACCGCGCTGCCGACTGCGGGCTCCGAGTCGATCAGGACCGGCAGCAAGTGACGACCGACAAGCAAGTCCTGGTGGTCGATCCGGCCACCGGCACGCTCGGCGGTGTGATGGAGGAGCTGGATGAGCTCGGCTTTCGCGTCATCTGGGTCCCCACGCTCGCGG